>SXSP01000244.1 GCA_005792225.1 Bdellovibrionales bacterium
CTTCTCGTGGGCGTAGGAGAGGGACGCGAAAAGGTCTTGTTAATGGAGTGTCAAGAGGTCCAGGATTTTCGCCTCGAGTCACCGACTCAGTGATCGCCAGGCCCGATCACGTCTGCTAAAACAACCTCCTCTGGAGGTTGCTCATGAAGAAAAAGATCGCAGTGGTGCTGTCGGGTTGTGGATTTCTCGACGGCTCCGAAATCACCGAAGCCATCAGCTGCTTGATCGCGCTCACGGAAGCGGGCGTCGAAACCATTTGCTTCGCACCCAACCAAGAATTCAAGGTGACCGCCCACCACGGGCAAACAAAGTCAGACGAAACGCGAAATGTTCTCACCGAGAGCGCGCGGATTTCTCGGGGTAAAATCCAAGACCTGCGTGAACTGAGAGAAAAGGATTTTGATGCCGTTGTCTTCCCGGGTGGATTCGGCGCGGCTCTCAACCTTTCGAACTGGGCCAAAGAAGGAGCGAACACGAAAGTGAATCCCGACGTCACACGCGTGATCACGGAGTTCCACAAGGCCGCCAAACCCATCGGCGCCGCTTGCATCGCCCCGACCTTGGTCGCGAAGGTGCTCGGAACCGAAGGCGTGAACCTCACGATTGGCGATGATCTCGCGACCGCGAAGGAAATCGAAAAGACCGGAGCTCAACACGTGAAATGCGCGGTTACCGATTACGTGAGCGACCGCGATCATAAGGTTCTCACAACCCCCGCCTACATGTACGGCGAAGCTTCCCCCTTTGAAGTGTTCACGGGAGTTCGCAAGATGATCCGAGAGTTAGTGGAAATGGCGTGAATTGCTCTCACTAAGCCCAAAACACGAACGGCGAACCCATCGAGGTTCGCCGCGCGAGTGAAGCTTAAGATTTCTAGTTCTTATCAGTAGTAGCAGATTCCGATAGCCGCGTTCGTCGAAGGACCGAAGGGCGAGCGGCAGTACTGGCCTGACGGGCACGGATCGTTTGTATCGCAGGCGCGAAGAACGACGCCGCTTCCCGCTCCGTAGCCGCCACCACCGTAGTAGCCACCATTGTATCCGCCGCCGTAGTAACCGGAGTTACCCATCGGCGTGAAGTAGCTGCGGTTCGAGTTCAACATATAGTATACGGGGTTTCCGTTTTGATTGATACCGACGGAATCCACGCAGCCCGCGCCTTTGCTCGGAGAATAAACCGGCTGCGGAACCGAGTAGCTTTGCCCGATGTTCGTCGTGCAAACCGCTTCTCCATATCCAGCGTAGCCGCCGTAGCCACCAACGATCTGCGCGGGTGCGAAACCCGGAACAGCGCTGTAAGCCGCACTATTACATGAGGAGTACGAGTATTGGTTCGGCGAATAACAGTGCGCCGACATCTCATTTGAGCCCGTTCGCGCGCCGTCTTTTTTTCCGCAGTTCGTGAACGTAATCAACACGAACCCGGCGAGGAGGACTGCATAAATGGATTTCATTTGGCTTCCCTTCAAGGCGCTTCACTGCCTTTGATTCGGGGGTTTTCTTACTTCTCTAAGTGGAGAGAGCATACCCCGTACCAAAGTGATTCACGCCTCCCGCCCCTGCTGTTTTGCACCTTATTTCAACAACTTAGATAAGTATCGGGATGCACACTGTTTTCGTAAAACTCCGTTAAACCATTAAACATCACTGCCGCAAATGAGCCCTCGGCTTGTAGCCCCTACAGCCGAAACCGCATTAAATTCGGTCTCGCTGGCGGCACGGGATTGCTAAGGCGGAACCCCGTGGCATGCCTCTTCACAACCTCAGACTTGAAGCGATTCGCGGCTCTTCTTTGCTTCGCGCTCGCCATTTCCGGCTGCAATTCGGATTCGCAGTCATTTGCACCGGCATCCACGAGCCCCCAGCTCAAGACTCATCGTTTCGATGAGCTCGGAATGCCCGCCATTCGCTGCCAAGATGCCAAACACTGCCCCGAAAACGTCGGCCAACTTGTTTCAATCACCTTACGGGCACCGGAGAGATGCACGTTCACCCTCGTAAAGCCGAACGTGATTCTCACGGCGAGCCACTGCGTACCCTGGACGAACGTGAAGCGAGACCGCACGATCGCGGGTAACTGCTGGGCGAGGTTTCCGCAAAGGTCCACCGATCAAGAGCCACCTCGCGCGATCGCGTGCAAATCGGTTCTCGAGGCGAGCCGCCTTTTTTGGAACCGTGTCGATGAGCTACAAACGGATTATGCTTACATCGAACTCGCGGAAGACGTGGATCGCCCCCTGGCCAAGGTTTCCGAGAAAGCCATCGGCTCGGATCACCTCTTCGTGTTCGGAGTGCATCCGCTCGAAAAAGACGAAGACCTCGTCGTGAAAATGGATTGCAAACAAGATTTGTCGTACTCGCTTCTCACGCGTAGAGAAACGTCTGAAGACGCGATCTTGATGCCCGGTTGCCCGATTCGGGTGGGCAATTCTGGGGGCCCGATTTACGATACGTCGACTTCAGAGATCGTCGGGGTCGTGAGCTTTATCGACACGGCTCCCGGAAAGCCCCAGGCCGGAGTCGGGACGCGAGTTCCGCCGCCGCCGCCACTCTGAGAGAACGGAACGATGCTCATCGTTCCACCACAGACCTTCAAAAATTTCGCGCTCTTTTTCGGGAACCCAACGCTTGAGAGAGGCCACGGGCGCAGCCGGAAGTTTTCGCATTGAACCGACGCGTTCCATGATCCCCGTTTGGACTTGCCCCCTCGGAAAGATGCCGTCAATCAGGCTCAATCGAAGAGCCTCCTCCGCAGTGATCGAATCCGTCGAGAGCGAAAACCTGCGCAGAAGATGAGGGCCGAGACGCTTTTCAAGGCGCGCTCCCCCACCCCAACCAAAGCTCAAGCCGATCTTTCTCTGCCACAGACCGAAGAGCGCGTGCGGTGCCGAATAAACAAAATCGAAGGCACTTAAAAGTTCCACGCCGCCGCCGAAGCAGTCACCTTCGATGCCCGCGAATGTCGGCACGGGAAGAAGACTGAGTTCCTCCAAGATGCTCGAGATCTCACGATTGACTTCAATCCCTTGAGCGGCTTCGGTCATTTGACCATAGTCGCCGAGATGGCCTCCGGAACAGAACACGCGTCCCTTCGCCGAAAAAACGAGAGCGTCGTAGTCCCCGCTTCGCAGGCTCATTCTTAGCGCCCGCGCGGCCGCAAGACTCAGACTATTCCGAGAGCGGTCGTCTTCAAAAACGACGCTCAGAATTTGATTTTCGATTTTGGAAGAGATCACTCGCGTGGACCCTCTCTAGAGACGGAGAAGGTTCTTCTTTACATCGCCGGGCCCGATGAACTCAACGCCCACCGCAACACTCGTGTTGGCCGACTTTCTCGCCCAGACGATTCGGGCGGGCATGGTGTACGTGCGATTGAGCTCGGAGAGATCAAAGCGCACCCGAACGAGCTCTCCCTCGTTCACGGGAGCATTCGACATGAATTCCAGATATGCGCCGCCGGCCGAAAGATTCACCACGCGGGAATAGTAGGTCGCGTTCTTTCCGAAGGGCTCGATTTCAACATCCTGGGCCGTGAGGTACCGACGGTGAATCCGCTGGGCGACGGCGCGAGCGTGGAGCATCTTACGGATGATGCCTTCGAAATCGCGCGGCTCAAAAGGCTTTTCCAGAAAGACAACTTGGTCCATCGACTGAAGCTTTTCGACCGACTCCTCACCCGTGATTTTCGCAACCACCAGAATGGGCCCCGTGTAGCCGATGTCACGGAGTTCAAAGATGTCCTTCTGTTGTCGCGCTCCCCACTCGACGTGGTTCAGAACGATGACGGCGGCAGGTTGATCGAGCGAAGCGATCAAACCGCGATGATGGACGCTTAAGAAGTGAAGGTTGCGAAATTCCTTATGCAAAGGCTCGAGCTTGTGCCGGAGAATTTGGTTCTCTTGCTCGGTTCGGCTTGCAAGGAAGATATGGGGTGTTGGCATCCGTCGCGACCTCCCGTTAGGTCCACATAACTCTTCGGAAAAAAACGATTTCACGAAAAGTGGTCGAGCGACGATTTAAGGTAAACTGAACGAATTTTCGAGGGAGAGTGAGCGTATTGAAGCTGAAGCGAGAGCGGATCAGACTGAGAAACGGAGGAAAATGAGAACTGTCGAACATCGAGCCAACCGGGCTCTCGAATTGAGAGCCCGCTGGGCTGATCACGAGAGGCTTAGCGCTTCTCGATCGGGGTCCAGTTGAGACCTTCTTTTCCCGCCCACTTTCCGCGAGGACGGTAGATGCGGTTGTTTTGCCACTGCTCGAGAACGTGCGCGATCCAACCGCTCACGCGGGAAACCGCGAAGATC
>SXSP01000245.1 GCA_005792225.1 Bdellovibrionales bacterium
AACGGTGCCGAGGCGATCGCGGCGCTTCAGGATATCCATTACGACCTCGTGCTCATGGATTGCCAAATGCCAGAGGTCGACGGCTACACCGCGACCAAGATGATTCGAAAGAGCACGACGCTGTCGAATCCGAAAGTCCCCATTATCGCGATGACGGCAAACGCGCTGAAAGGCGATAAGGAAAAATGCCTCGCCGCCGGGATGGATGATTACCTCTCGAAGCCGATCAAGCCTGAGCTATTACAGAAGGCGATTGGCCAATGGATCGGCTCGGGGTTGATTTCCACGCGCGCTTCATAGTCCAATAGCTGGGAGACCTTCATTCTTCACGGAAAGGCTCCCATGCGGCTTTTGCTTCTCGTTTGTCTTATCGTCGCCGGCTGCTCGCACACTCGGAGAGACAAGGAAAACGTCACGGCCGAAACGATCGGCCAGAGATTCTATAATCTTGAGGCGAACGGCGTGAAGTCAGTGACGTGTCGGGTATCGTTTCCGCCCATGACGTACCTTGCGAAGTTACTCGAAAGAGAAGGTAAGATTTCGCGCGACGACTCCAGCCAATTGCGGGATCAGGCTCACATGGTCACGGCCTACACGGACGGGACCCCCTGCTATATCCAGGGACGTGCTCGACCCAAATTCAAAGATCCGGAGATATCAAAACAAGTCGAACATTTCGCGGACGTAGCCTCAGCCGCGATCAATGGCTCCTGCCAGATGTTCGCGCTCGGGTACCTACGCTCACCGGTGGAATTTCAAAAGGCTCAAGGCCGCTGGGAGCGTGACAAAGAAGGAAATTGGCTCCTCGATTCATCCGAAGGTGTCGGTCAGAAGATCATGGTCTCAAAGACTTTGAAACGGGTCGAAATCGTGCAGGACAAGTTTCGTCAGCCCTTCGTAATTGAATACGAGGAGTTCGATCGTTTTCTCTTACCCAGTATCGTCCGCGGCCACCTTGAGGGCCAAGGGGCGATGACGTATTCGGCAAAATACACGCTCTCAAAAAACGAAAAACCGGTTCCCCTCTCCACCCTTCTCGTCATCGACAAACCCGGTCGCGACCCGATCAAGATGGGAGTCGAATTCGCGGATTGTACGGTCGAAACGGTTGCCGAAATGAAAACCGGCCCGACAGCTCAGAGTAATTCGAAAATCGCGCCGGAGTGAGCCTTGATTGTTGGCTCGGTCTCATCCGAGAGACCAAAGAGCTTGCGCGCCTTCGTTGATTGAAGGACTCGAAAAAGCTTTGCGGGTCGAAACGAAAAGTTCAACACGATGAGGAGATCTTTTTCGCCGCCATCACCGCTCTTTCTAACGAAGGTGACGACACCGGGTTCGGGCTCCCGAACGTTTACGATCTCGCCGTCTCGCAAAGTTTCCGATTGTTGTCGCAGGCGGAGAAGATTTCGGTAGGTATTGAGAAGACTTTGCGGATCGCGGCTTTGGGTTTCAACCGTGAGGCTCGCTTGAGCTTTCGAAAATGGCAGCCAAGGCTTTGAATTTTGCGTAAAACCCATTCCCGGAATCATGGACCATTGCATGGGAGTTCGCTTGGCTCGATCGCCCGCATGATCAAGGAGTGATCCATTGGGGAGTCCGATTTCGTCGCCGTAATAAATCGTCACGGGTCCCGGGAGCGACAAATACGCAAGCGCCGCGAGCTTTAATCTTGGAATATCACCGCCGACTTCCGATGCGATTCGGGCCATGTCGTGGTTCCCCAAAAATGGCGTCGCAAAACGAACGGTGGGTTGCACGCGAATGCGATCACGCAAGGCCTGCGCAAATGCGCGGCCGCTGTGGGATTTAAGAGAATCCCTGAGCCCATGACATGTCGGAAAATCAAACGCCCCGTCGAGTTCGTCTCCCTGACCGTAGTAGGTGGAAATTTGCTCGGGCGAATCCCAGATCTCACCGAGGAGGTACGTTTCAGAATGGAGCGCGTGCATTTCGCGAGCGAGTTCCTTCCACACTCGGTGCGTTTCCGGAGTGTTGAGTTCACCTTCGGGACCTTTTACAAGATATTTGGCCGCATCCAGGCGAAAGCCGCCCACTCCCCGCTCGATCCAATGGCGAAAGACCGCCTTGATCTCGCTCATCACACTCGTCTTGCGCCAATCGAAATCAGCAAAGTTGCCCCCGCCGAACGAGGCGAAGAAGAATTCGCGCCTAAACCGGTGCCAATAGTCTTCGATTCTATAGCCAGGGTCGACCGGGAATTTGGACCATGGGAGCGGAACCGCACTCCACAAATAAAGATCACGCCGTTTTGTAAACCATCCGTGTTTTATTGAGGAGTGATTGACGGCGAGATCGAGCATCACGCGCAAGCCCCGTCGGTCCGCTTGATCGATCAGCTGGTCCATCGACGACTGGGTGCCGAAATCTCGGTGAATGGAATAGAAATCAGTCGCATCGTACCCATGATAAGACGGGCTTTCGTGAATCGGCGTTAGCCAAATCGAATCCGCTCCGAGATCCTTGATGTAATCAAGTCGCTTCACGACGCCGTCGAGATCACCCGTGCCATCCGAGCCCCCATCTTGAAAGCTCCGAGGAAAGACTTGGTAGATAATTTCCGGCTGCCGCGCGGGAAGGCCCTGGACGGGCCATCCGACGAGGAGAAAGAGCAGGAGGGAGACGAGCTTTTGCTTCATCTCCCCATCTTGTTAAAGATTGCTTACGCTTTCAAGAGACCTTGAGTCCAACGGCTGATGACGGACAAGGCCGAGTCGTTCGCGTTCGCGAAGGCGACGCCGTAGCGTTTCGATTCCTCGCTCCAGACGATCTTACCCTCGACTTGGATCTCATCGCGACCGTCAGGGCTGCGGATCGACATCGCGACGATGCCGCCCTTCTCGAGCCACGCCTCGGTATTGAGTTGCACGCCTCCAAGAGAAATCGTGCTGACTTGACCGACCAGCTCGCGATCGCCGAACTTCACGCGCACTTCCGAATTGATCTGGTAGCGCGGGTGGCGACGCTGGTACTTTCCACCGCGGCTTCTCAAGAACATGCTGATCAAAACGGGCGAACTGAGGACCAAGAGGAGTGCAAAGAAAGCCGCGTTGCTCTGCGGAGTCGAACCCCCGAATCCTCCACCACCGGATCCTCCGCCGCTCATCACGGCTCTCACGAGTCCGCAACCGGCCGCTGCTTCTCCGGCGCCCTCGGAAGCGGGATTCCGCATGGACGAGGGATCGTAACCGGGTTGAGATGACGCGACCACGACCGACTTCGCGGCATGAACGCCGTTGAACACGTTCAAACGCGAGCTCGTGATTGTGCGTCCCTCAAGAGAGCCGATGTGCACGGCACCACCCAAGATCAAGTTTTTCACCTGGTAACCATTCATCTGGGGCGCTTCGCGCACGATGAGCGCCGCCAAGCCTGAGATGAAGGGAGTCGCCATCGAAGTTCCCGAAGCACGGCCCCAGTCGTTATCAGGATACGTGCTGTAGATGCTCACGCCGGGCGAACCCATGTGAACGGTCGAGGCTCCGTAATTTGAGAAGTTCGCCATGCTGTCGATGTCGCTCGTCGCGGCGGTCGAGATCACGTTCGGAACGTTGTAGTTCGCGGGGTATGTAGGAGCCGCGTCGTTGTTAGACCCATTGTTTCCAGCCGCGGCCACGAAGACCACCTGCTTAGAATAAGCGTAGGCCATCGCATCGAGGAGTGAATCGCTGAATCCGCCGCCACCCCAAGAGTTATTGAGGACCTTCGCACCGTTGTTGACCGCGTAGTAGATCGCGCGAACGGCGTCGGATGTCGTGCCCGATCCTCGCTCGTTTAAGAATTTAAGCGGCATAATGCGAATTTTTGCCGGCTCGAGTGTCGATTGTTGAATGTCTTGGGTCGTCCCCAAAACAATTCCGGCAACGTGCGTTCCGTGACCTTCGTCATCGTAAGGGTTGTTCGTGTTCGCAACGAAATTCCAACCGCGTACGTCATCGATGTAACCATTGCCGTCGTCATCGATTCCGTTGTTAGCAATCTCGCGAGTGTTTCTCCAGATCGCGCCGGAGTTGGCGAAGACGCGGTGGTTGTAATCCACTCCCGTATCGATGATCGCGACGATCGGAGTCGATGTTGTATTGGAAACTTCATCCCAAGCTTCAGACAATTGAATGTCAGCTGTCGTCTGCGCGTAAATAGATGGATTGGACGCCGATTGTGCGTTCACCACATCCATCTTGACCATCTCGCCTTCGCGGCCCGTGCTCTGCGCGCGGAATATATAGTTAGGTTCGGCGAATTGAACTTCGGGATCCGACTTTAACTCAGCGAGTGCCGCTTCGACACTTTGACCGGGCTTGAGTGCGAAGTGATGGAGATTCAAACGGCTGAACGATCCTTTCAGGACCATCGCCTTTTCGGTGACCGCCTTGCCGACGAAGGCTTGCGAGCCCACAGCCTTGGAGGAACCTTTCAGTTTCACGAGGATTTCGCCCGGAACGTAGTCTTGGGCGAGAGCGTGAGTAGACGTGAAAGCGATGATCAAGAGCACAACCGCTCTCAACACAAAACGATCCGTAAGCCGTTTACTTGAGTTGCCCACCAACGTCCCTCCCGAAATCAGAGCCGACCGGCAAAGAACTCTTCGGACTTTGGGACTGGAAATTTAACTGATTGGCCTAAAAGTTAAGCAGATTCCGAACTTGAGAAGCAATCTGGACGAAAGGAGGGAGAGGTGTCTCAGAACGAGATAAAGGTCCAGTTAACCCACTGGACCTTTATCGATGTAAGACGTTTTGTTTAGCGACGGCCCGACACGAGATCCGTGTTGGTCGTGACTTTGGCCTCTTTGCGAAGTCCATCGATCCACTGACGGAGAGAGTCTTCCGAACGTCGGCTCGCGAGCATTTCCTGCATCATGCTGGCGTTTTCGTCTTCTTTCGCCGCCGCTGGTGCAACAGCTTTGTGGCGCAAAACGAATGCCGTCGGTCCTTGGCGAACGAGACCCGGGTGAAGAGGCTTCTCCGCCGTCATCGCGAATGCCGAGCGAACGACTTCGTCATTGGGACCAATCTTCGGCACATTTTCTGATTCAATGCTGAAGACGCCCGTTTCGGTCCATTTCAACTTGTTATCAGCCGCGAACTTTTGAACGGCGGCCGCGTCGCCTTTTTTAAGGCTCTCTTCGAGAGCGGCAACCGCCGTCTTCGAACGCTCTTGAGAAATCAATTTTTTAGCGATTTCGGGGCTCGCGACCTCAAGGC
>SXSP01000246.1 GCA_005792225.1 Bdellovibrionales bacterium
CCGGAATCCTCACCTACGTCCGCGACTCCGAACGCATCAAACGCTGCGGCCACTGCGACATCTGCTCGCCACTCTCCGATCTTTTAATTCCCGTTGAACCCGCGCGCCCCAAGACCTTCACGACGAAAGTGCGCAAAAAGAAATTCACAACCGACCGCTCCGAAAAACTCGAAACCCCCGAAGCCGAACTCCGCGCCGAAATCATGCGCGAATGGCGAAAGAACTACGCCGACGAAAACGACATCCCACCCTTCATGGTGTTCTCCAACCGCACCCTCATCGACCTCTGCAACCGCAACCCGCAAACCCTCGATCAACTCCGCGGAATCTACGGCTTCGGCGAAGCCAAGACGACCGCGGTGGGAGACCGGATTCTTGCGGAATTGCGGCGAGCGAGAGGGTAAGCGGGAGCGAGAGCGGGCGAGCGGGCATGCAGACCGGGCGAGTCGGTCAGGCTTTCGTTTGAAAGGAAGGCAGAATCATCTTTTTAGTTGGAACAAGTCCAAGCACATCGCATAGACAGTTTCACTGTTGGACTTCTGGACGAGAGAAGCGTTCTCAGCGATAAATTCCAGAAATTTGTTTTTTAAGACGATTGCGTCCTTTTCGGAAACGCTGAGGACTCCGGAATAGTGGAGATCACTGATTTCCTCTCGATCCAAAGAATCGATGGCTTGGGTTCTCCAGTTCGTGTGATGTTTGATGATGTTGTGAGATTCATTACCTAACCTTACAAATTCAATAACAGCTTTGAAGCGACCCTCACGTTCTTCTATGAGGCCGCAGGAAACTAAGAACGTGAGCGTCTCCGTTACGACCGGAAGCGGAAGTTTAAAAAAATGAGATAAAGCCTCTCTGGTCTGTAAAGCAGGAACTGTCACGCCGATATGAAGAGCAGCGTAGCGCCAAGAGCTATAGTATTTTGATTTTTCCAACTCTGTGAGTTCGTTGGTTCCGCCGAGACGAGTTGTGAGTTTAAGACGGCTTTTGAGGCATTCTTCGATCTTTTCCTCGAAGTACGCCTTGAGCCGCTTTGAGCCTGCGCGGTCGTGTTGGACCAGTAGTAGAAAGAAGTCGGATTCATCCTTTGCATGTTCCAAAAAGCCATTAAGCGTTTCGGCTTGCTCAAGACTCAAGTTGGCTGAGCCATAGAGTATCTGTGAAATGTAAGTCGGTTGGCATCTCAAGGTTTTTGCCATCTTAGACTTGATGCCGCGTCTTTGAGAGCGCTCGCCCACTCGTTCTCGCAAATACGATTTGTACGATCTGAAGTCGAATACATTTTCCACTGAAATACCGTGCTTTTAGAGATTTTTTGGCAGTCCTACTAAAGTTCATTTGAATTGCCAAAGTAAATTGATCTTTTGGCGGATAACTCCTGCACGTATGTTTTGCGGGCACGATGAACGTGCTAAAGGAGTGATTATGAAATTCAGAAATACTGCGGGAGCGTGGAAGCTCCTATTAGTGACATTGCTGTTGGTTGGTGGGGCGGCGCACGCGGGCGGGCTCAGCGACGGCGGTGGTAAAGGGGTTCTCTGCAACGATCGCCTTTCGACGCTCGACCTATTCGAGGCTCGCCAGCGCGGTTTGCCGATCCTGCGCGGAGAAGGAAATTTTGAGGAGGATCTTGTTCGCTTCGGAACGGAAGTATTCAAGCATTTCAATCGAGAGAACTTGGGGAAAAACGGGAAACCTGCCGGCGAGATGGTGCGAGAGGTGCTTCACAAGACAGTCATTTCCCGATTCCGAGCGATTCCCGCGGGAGAACGGTTGCCGTCCACTTCGGATGCAACTCTCCCACAACTTCCTTCTGGTTGCTCCGTTGTGCAAATCGCGACTTATCGCGGAGACGGTACAATCCTACTCGACGTTGAATACTGGCGGAAACTTGACAGTGTGGAACGCGCAGCCCTGGTGGTGCATGAATACATTTACCATCGCGCTCGCACGTCTGGTTCAACGACGTCTGATGAGACGAGACTCGTTCTCGGGCTCATCTTTTCAGGCAAAAATCCCGTCCCACTTTTTAAGCCCGTTTGGACCGCCGAACGAGTCGCGTGGTGTTTAGCTGGGAGCAGCGGCACGGCTGCCGAGAATTTTGAATTCTACGTCACGGACGAAACGGACCAGGGCAAAAATGGTATCGGGATCTATTTCAGACGGTTCAAGAACGTCTACGTGACCGCCGCTACATGGGCCTTCGTACCAGGTGTTCAGATCAAGGATCTGATTGCGAGAACTTATCCTCTTCGTTTCGCAACGGCCAAAAACTTACTGAGCGACGAAGAATGGGTTTTTGAACTTGGAACCGACACGAGCACCGAGAGCATTACCGTTCGAGCTCACCAAGTTGGTGAATCTACTCCGCCTCCGTCCCTCGGGTCCTGTCGTTTGGAGCGTTGAATTGAGGAAAGCCGAGAATTGGACGCCTCAGCTCCCGTTTTAAACTAGAGATGAAAGTTGCCCGAGCGCTCTTCGTTTGAAACGAAAGCTCGGGCGTGGTCATGCAGCCCGGGCGGTTTTGCCTGACCGCCCGTTTGCCCGGTTGGCCTCGTTTAAAAATTCCCCGACGAAAACTACTCCAGCTGAATTTCCGTCACGCTGAGAGAAGGGCTTTCGTTTTGAACGACGGTTTCGGCGACTTTCACCTGACCCGCTTCGAGGAGATCCTGGCGAACGAGGTCGAAGGCTTTGAGTTGCGCTTCGTTGCCGGCGACGCGGAGGAGATTTACGGGCCACTTCAGGCTCTTTTGGCTTGAGGACTTCGCGCCGCGGATGCGGTTGAGGACACCGGAAGCGCCTTCGTAGACGAGGGTCTCGGCTCCATTCAAACCGGCGAGTTCACCGATCGTGGGCCACGCCGTTGTGTGGACGGAGGCTTCGCGGCCTGTGGCCTTGTAGCGCCATGACCAGACTTCTTCGCAGACGAAGGGCATGGTGGGCGCGAGAAGGCGGAGGAAGGTCTTCAGTGTCCAATCCAGGGTTGCGATGGCGGAGCGACCTTCGGCGCGGTCGCGCATTTGGTAGGCGCGGGCTTTTACGAGTTCGAGGTAGTTGTCGCAGAAATCCCAGAAGCGTTGTTCGGTTTCGATCAGCGCTTGCGCGTAGTCGTAGGCTTCGAAGTGCTTCGTGCAGCTCGCGACGAGATCGCGCATGACTTGGAGCCACGAGAGATCGACGGGAACACTCACATCTTTCAGGGTCACGTCGGAGACTTCGCCGATTTGAAGCATGACGAACCGGGAGGCGTTGAAGATTTTTGTCGAGAGGCGCTTACCGGTCGCGAACATCGTTTCGTCGTAGACGGTGTCGGGGCCGAGTTTTGCGCGCGCGGCCCAGTATCTTACGGCGTCGGAGGAGTACTTCTCGATGAGGGCCTGAGGGGTCACGACGTTGCCTTTGGACTTACTCATCTTGTCGCGGTTGGGATCGACAACCCAGCCGCTGATCGCGATGTTTGACCACGGAACTTGTTTCTCGTGCATGTAGGATTTCGTGATCGTGTAGAACGCCCACGTGCGGATGATCTCGTGCGCTTGCGGTCGGAGATCAGCCGGGTAGAGGCTCGCGTGGCGCTTGCTCTCGAGTTGCCAGTGGCTGTTGATCTGCGGAGTGATGGATGAAGTTGCCCACGTGTCCATCACGTCGGGATCACCGATGAAGCCGCCTGGTTTCGCGCGCTGTTCTTCTTTGAATCCGGGGGGCGCCTCGCTCAAGGGATCGACGGGAAGGCGTGAGCCATCGGCGAAGATCGGTTTTTCGTAGCGCACAACTCCGTGCTCGTCGATCGGATACCAGACGGGGAATGCGACGCCGAAGTAGCGTTGGCGCGAGATGCACCAGTCTTGGTTGAGGCCTTGGACCCATTGTTCGTAGCGCTTGTACATATGCTCGGGGTGCCACTGCACCTTGCGGCCTTGTTCGACGAGCGCTTCGCGGTGTTCGAGAATTTTTACGAACCACTGGCGGGTCGTGATGTACTCGAGAGGTTGATCACCTTTTTCGTAGAAGCGCACCGCTTGTTCGGTGGGCTTCGGATCGCGAACGAGGGAACCATCGGCGCGGAGGAGTTCGACCATCTTCGCGCGGGCTTGGTTGACGTAGAGACCGGCGATCAAATCGTAGTTCGCGTTTGCGCGATCGGGATCGACGGACGTGAAGAGGCTTCCCTCTTTTTCGAAGCGGTGGCGGATGAAGCGGCCGTCGCGGCCGATGATTTGGCGAAGCGGAAGTTGCGAGCGTTTCCAGAACTCGACGTCATTTGCGTCACCGAAGGTGCAGACCATGAGGATGCCGGTTCCCTTTTCGGGATCGGCGTGCTCCGCGGCCATGATCGGAACGCGCGCGCCGAAGAGGGGTGTCACCGCGAACTGACCGAAATAGGGTTGAAATCTCTTGTCGTCAGGGTGGGCGACAACGGCGATACATGCGGGCAAGAGTTCCGGCCGGGTCGTGGAGATCACGAACTCGCCGCCGCCTTCGATCTTGAATTGGATGTCGTGATAGTTTCCTTGTTTAGTTCGCTCTTCGACATCGGCCTGGGCGACCGCGGTTTGAAATCCGGTATCCCACATGGTGGGGGCTTCGATGTTGTAGACTTGGTTTTTCTTAACGAGGTCAAGAAACGACAACTGCGAAACGCGGCGGCAGTGTTCGTCGATCGTCGCGTACTGTTGGCGCCAATCGATCGAGAGCCCGAGTCTTCGCCAGAGAGCTTCGTAGAGTTTTTCGTCATCAGCGGTTTGTTTTCCGCACGCCTCAAGGAAATTGCGACGCGAGACGGGCTGTTTTTTCTTCACGTCTTTTTCGACGGGTGTCGGCTTCCACGCGGGATCGTAGGGGAGCGACGGGTCGCACGTGATGCCAAACAGGTTCTGCACTCGTCTCTCGGTCGGAAGCCCGTTATCGTCCCAGCCCATGGGGTAAAAAACGTTTTTTCCCTTCATTCTCTGGAAGCGAGCGATGACATCGGTTTGCGTGTAGCTGAAGACGTGGCCGATGTGCAGCGATCCCGAAACGGTGGGGGGAGGCGTATCGATCACGTAAGTGTTCGCGCGCGGAACGCTCGGATCGTAGTGGTAACGACCTTCTTTTTCCCAGGTTTCGGTCCACTGGGTTTCGACGGCCTGGGGCTCATACTTCGACGGGAGGTTCGATTGTTCTTTCATTGCCTGCTCATATCATTGGGCCGACTTTCGACGCAATGCCAGATTGAACGGGCGATGCTTCCGAATTAAAACTTTCGAATCAGAGGGAGATAAAAATGTCGATCGGAACCGAACCCCTAGGCGAAATTCGCGAAACCACCATCACGATCTCCGAGACTTGGCTAGATATGTTTGGTCACGTGAATAACGCTGCCTACCTGACGCTCTTTGAGCAAGTGCGTTGGGATATCGTGTCGCCCATGGGCTTTGGCGTAAAGGGCATCCAAGAAAAACAGATGGGCCCGACGATCCTCGAAGTGAAGCTTCAGTTCCGCCGTGAGATTCGCGCTCGAGACACGATCAAGGTGAAAACTTTTGTCACCAATCACTCGGGGAAGATCACGCATCTCAGACAGATCATGGTGAAAGAGAACGGTGAGGAGGCATGCATCGCCGACTTCGTTCTCGCGCTCTTTGACTTGAAAGCGCGTAAGTTGATTGAGCCGACGGAGGAGTGGAAGCGGGCTCTTGGAATGTAACTGCCCGCCGTGTAGGCAGAGCGAAGAAAAAGATGACAAAATCACGAGCCTTTGCAAGCCTCTTGGCTTCGGAGGACACTATGAAATTTGCTTCTTTGGCTACGATGACTCTCGGAACTCTGACTTTGTCTTTGGCTTTGGCTTTGCCCATGACGGCAGCGGCGAGAACCGCACGCTCAAGCACGACGACTTCGGCCGCGACATCGACGACGACCAACACTCCCGCGATCGATCTCCCGGCGAGCCCGGCATCGAACCTTTCGGCATCGGCGGGCCGACGCACTTCTTTAAATTGGGATGCTTTCATCGACGTGGAAGGACGCATCTGGAACAAAGAAGCCACGGCGCTCTTGCCCGATCACGGCGCGACTTTAAACGACGCGGCTCTTTATCTCTCGAAAGATTTCTCGCGCGCGACGGCGGTTGTTGATCTCCCGTTCTTCAGCAATTACTCGGGTTCGAACAACTTCCAGTTCTCAGGTCAGAAGGCGCAAGCTTACGTGCAAACGAGCTTCGGTCAGCAGTTCGGCGTGCGTCTCGGCCAATACGATTCGTTTTTCGGCATCGAGGCGAATGACTCCATCGCTCGCTTCTTCGCGAACAACGGTTTGATGAAGAGCTTGGGAGTAATTCCCTACACGCACACGGGTGTCCAGGGCGTGATGAACGCGGATCGTTTCACGATTCGTGGTCAGATCGCGAACCCGAACAGCGCGGGCTCGATTCCGCCGAGCACGTTCCCTGAGTTGGGCGGTCAAGTTCGTTTCGATTCGGGCGCGGCGTTCGGCGCGTTCGGCTTCCAATACGGCCGCGTGAGAACCGATGCTCCCGAAAAAGACAAAGTTTTGGTTGAGTTCATGGGCGGTGCGGCCGTCGAGAAAATCACGTTCGGCGCGCAGGTCGACATCAAGAAGTCGCCGCTCACACCCGGTGCGGATAAAACCGGTCTCGGCATCGGCGTTCTCGGAACTTACCAGCACGATGCGGATCTTGGCTTCGGCGGAAGATTCGATTATCTCAAAGACATGGGTATCGTAACGTCCGTTCCTGCGGGCAATGGCGCGGGTGCCGCGAATGCGACGGCAGAGAATGCGCTTCTTCTCTCGTTCGGTCCCTCGTACAAACTTGAGCAAGATCTCACCGTGCGTGGTGATTTCACGCTCGGAAGCCTCAAACCCCAAGGCGGAACGGACGAGACCGTCTTCGGTATCGGTCTCTCACTCGTGGCTCGCCTTTAATCAGTTTTGAAAACTCGGTTGATTCTTGCCAGTCAATCCAAAGCCCGACGGCGATTGTTAAAGCGCCTCGGGCTTCGTTTTTCTTCACGTGCGGCGAACCTTGATGAAGAAGCGGTCGCGCGTCGCATCTCCAATCCGCGAAAACTCGTTCTTGAGCTCTCGAAGCTGAAAGCTCGCGCGGTCCAAATGAGCGCTCGCGGGACCATCGTCATTGGCGGCGACCAAGTTCTAGTATGCGGCGGACGCATCTTCGGAAAGCCGCACACCGAATCTAGAGCCGAGACTCAACTGAGGATGATGTCGGGAAAGACGGTTGTTCTTCAGACGGGAGTCTGCGTTATCGATCCCGCAGGTCGGGAGATTGCCTTTGTGCATCAAACGCGAATGAAAGTGCGTCGTTTGAGCGATGCGGAAATTCGCAATTACGTGCGTCTTGATCAGCCCTTAGAATGCTCCGGCAGTTTCAAGTTCGAGAGTTTCGGGATCGCTCTTTTCGAGAGCGTGGAGACCGACGACCCCACGGCAATCGAGGGGCTTCCACTTCTTCATCTGAATCGGGTTCTCCGCAAGCTTCCAAAGTCTTATGCACTCTATGAATGTTAATTTGATATCAAGGTATTGGATTTCATAACCCCCGAGGCGCATTCTCGGAACGTTCAAAGGAGCGTTGTTATGAATCTCTTCACTTCGATTGCATCTCGTTTGTTTGTCTTCACGCTCATCGCCTTGGTGAATGTCGTTTTCTCGTTCGTCAGCCAGGCCGCTCGTGCCGACCAAGCTGGTCCTGATTATTTGGCTCTCGCGACTCGCATTAAAGAAGCTCGCAGTGCTTGTGTTCCGCAAACCGCTGATTGTTCGCTTCCGGGTCTCCGCCCTGAAGTCGTCTATGAAAACGGCCACGCGGATGCGCGGGTCACTCAAGAGCACCTGAAGGTCTTCTCCGAGGTCGCTAAACACCAGGCACAGATTTGGGCGGATACGATCCTCGAAGGTGACTATCGCGCGGCGGGCGACACTCGTCTCGACAAGGTCGAGGCCTTCTTTAAGGGCGAGGAACTCGTCGCTTACCGCATTACCTATTCCGAGCGAGCTTGGTACACAGGTGAGTGTCACCCGAGCCAACCCCTTCAGGGCTGCGAAGAGGGTCGGATCGCCGAAGCTTCTTTCGTCTCTCCCACAACTCAGTCGTGGCTTCGCGATGACCGCGCGTACGCCGACTTTATCTCGATAAATTGATATTTTCTGAGGTTCGCAGGCCAAATCGCCTGCGAATCATCGAAAGATCTCCAACAATTCGAAACGCTCTGAGTGGCTCTCTCGGGCATGATTGGGTTTGTCTTCTTAACGGAGAGGAGAAACTCAAATGGCTTCAGATAGAAAAGGCGATTCAACGCTCTCGGGTTCGTCCAGCCGCCAGGACATCAGCGGTATCTCAGGAGACATCGTTAACCCCCGCCTCAGCATGGAAGAAGTAGAACCCGCCGGCGAATTTACCTCTCGCGGAAGCGGCACCGATCGAAATTCCGACCAAGATCGCCTCAGCGATCGCGAGAACTTACTTGATAAAGAGGTGGAAGACACTTTCCCCGCAAGCGATCCGATCTCATCACAATCTCCGATGACGGGTGTCGGTCATGCTCATGGTTCGTCGGATCTCCCTGATGACTTCAAGGACAATCCGGCCGCACAGTTCGAATACGGTCGCAGGACGCAGGAGAAGACTTTCCACTTCGAAACTTCGACTCGTCGCCATCAGATGGGCAATCCCGATATCGGCGAAGTGGATCTCGGCACCATCGAGGACGGAAAACCTTCGCAGCCTGACGATAACGATCACTTCGACACGGTTGACGAAGACGAAGGCAATCGATCGCTATAGGACCGGCGCTTCTTTCGAAAACGGATTGAGAATCAAATCACGTGAGAGCAGACTGAGAGTCATTTCAAAGGAGCTCTCGCGTGAATTCTCCGATTCGGATTCTCCTCTCGCTTTCACTTCTTTTGTCGGCTGGTTGTTCTCACGGCGATACGAAGCCTGCGGCGACCGCCAAAATCACCGAAATGCAGGTTTCGGGCGAAAACGAGACCAATTCACCCGAAGCGCAGGCGAAACCCTATGTCGTTCTCGTTTCAATCGACGGTTTTCGCTGGGATTTCCTCAACCAGTTTGATCCTCCGGCTCTCACATCAATTCATCGTGAGGGAGCTGCGGCACAGGGTTTGATTCCGATCTACCCGAGTAAGACCTTCCCGAATCATTACAGTATCGTGACCGGCCTCTACGCGAAAAACCACGGCATTGTCTCGAATGAATTTTTCGATCCGAAAAGAAAGGCGATCTTTTCGCTCCCGGATCGCCAAGCCGTTCAGGACGGAAGCTGGTACGGCGGTACACCCATCTGGAATGAGGCACGTAAACATGGGATGTTGAGCGCAAGCTACTTCTGGATTGGGAGTGACGCCGAAATCTCCGGCATGCGGCCTAACTATTACTATGTCTACGACGAAACTGTTCCCCAGGAAGCGAGGGTCGCGCAAGTGGTTCGGTGGCTCGAGTTGCCGGCGGAGAGACGGCCGCACTTGATCACCCTCTACTTCGGCGAGGTGGATCGAGCCGCGCACGATCACGGAACGAAGTCCCCCGAATTGGCCGAGGCGATCCGCAAAGTCGATCAGTCGATCAGTGAGCTCCGCCGCGGACTCGATAAGACAGGTTTACCTATCAACTTGATTCTCGTTTCGGACCACGGGCATCTAGACGTTGAGCCGGCGAAGACATTGGCGATTGATGCGAGCCCTGAAACCGAGAAGCTTCTCGCGAAGTTCCAGATTCTCGGCGTCGGGCCCCAGATGATCCTGTATCTCAAAGAGGGTGAAGATCGTAAAACGATCGAGGAGACGAGACGGGTTCTCAGCCAGCAAGCAAAGAACTACCGAGTCCTCACGGCGAAGGAACTGAAGCGACTCAACTACGACGGGAATCCGCGAACGGGTGATCTCGTCGTTGATCCCGATCCGGGCTATTTGATCGGAACGAAGAACCGAATGCCCAAAGCTCGCGGATCTAATCACGGTTGGGATGCTTCGCGATCAAAGGAAATGCAGGGTGTGCTCTTTGCCGTTGGACCTTCTTTTAAACCAGGCGCTCGCGTACCGGCTTTTGAGAACATTCACGTTCACGCTTTGGTCAACGAAATCCTTTCAATGAAACCAACGGGAACCGTTGATTCCAAACGGCGGGTGATCCTCCCGCTGCTTAAAAGTGGAGACTCCGGGAAATGAACCCGGGCAAATATCAAGTTCCCTGCACATGGTGGCCGCCGGGTTGTTCCTAACGGTCGGTCGGCCCTAAATTAGATCGAATTGGAATTTGGGTTTTCCAAACCAAAAGGAGTTTAGGGCATGGCTGACAATTCAAAGGTCAACGAAACAGATTCGCTCGTGGGCAATGGTTCAGGTTCCATCGACATCGGTGCGAACGTCGGCGAGGGTTTCAATAACCACCCTCATTTGAGCGCGGATTCTCTTGACGCCAACATTAACACGTCAACGACGGAGAGTGCGGATCTCTCGGGTGCGGCTGCTTCGAGCGGCGCGACCGGAACTTCGATGAATGATTTCCGCCAAGAGGCAGTGAACAAGTTCCGCGACTTCGCATCGCGCTTCACGGATTCGACCAGCGATCTTCGCACTCGCCTTCGTGATGTTCCGGCTAACAGCCGCGAAGTCTTCAACCGCGTCGACACGCACGCACGCTCGAATCCTTGGTTGCACATCGGACTCGCGGGCGCGGGTGCGCTTCTCTTGGGTTACGTTGTTGGCCGCAGTCTTTCGAAGGCGTCGTATTCCACACCTGTCGCCGGCGGCTACGATTTCGATCAAGCGATGGACGAGTAGTTCGTCCTCACAAGCTATGAAGAGTGAAAAAGAGAGACCGCAAGCGGTCTCTCTTTTTTTTAGACGGGCGCTACGATCGTTTTATTGTTGTCACCGGAAACGATAACGCCTTCGTCATCATAGGAGACTCCGTCGATATCATAGTTGCCCTGCACGTCGGGAATGGTTTGGAGATCCTTCGCGATCGGAAGCTTATCCGCGACGCTCAAGTTTGCATCGGCATTGCGGTAGCTCGAGAACCAACGGTAGGCGAGATATCCCGCGCCGATGGAGCCGACGGCCCAGGGGAGAAAAGACCAGCTTCTATTTGTCATTTGACCTTCCTTCGTATGTAAGTTCGCAAGTAAAGAAGCCCGAGTGTCGATTCCGGCATTCGGGCTTGAATGAACGATGATTCTCGTCATCGTTCGAGGGCTCTGAGATTCAGTGGCGGGAACTTCCCTTTGGGGCCGTCTTTTCCTGAGTTTTGCTCTCGCCCGTGAAGAACTCGCGCGCTTGTTCAAACAAGCTTTGATTAACCGTGAGTTCGTTTCGCACGTCTTTGACGCCAGGGATATGGTCAATGATGTCTTCAGCCATGCGTTTCGAACGACGATGATCGACGGAACCGCTTAAAGTCACCAGTCCTTCTTTGACGCTCACCTCGATCTCGCTTGCGTCGATTTCGGGGTGTCGCTCGAGGGCTTCACTGACTTCGTCCTTAATCCGGTCGTCAGAACGCTTCCACCCTTTGGGACCACGGCCCGCATGATTGACAGAAGTCCCGCGGCTTTGGGTTCCGAACGAGTCATAGTCCGTGTCGCTTCCGTAACCGCGCCCGAAGTCGTTGCGGGCATCCGAGGAGAAGTAGTCGTCACGCTCGTAACGTTCTGAATTGCGAACCACGGGACGGCTGTTGAAACCCGCACTGCGGATGTCTTCGTTGGCCGACCAGTCGCGGTTTCCGCCGCGTGAGTAATCGGTGCCGTAGCTCGTCTCGCGTGAAGATTCGCGCCCGCGACCGTAAGCACCGCCTGAGAAACGACGGTCGCCTTGCGTGAATTGATCCCAGTCGTTGGATTGCCCGTAGCTGCCGTAATCGGCGCCGCTTCGGAAACTTGCATCGTGATCGTAATCAGGACCAGAACCACGACCAGAGCCCGGATGATAATTGCGTTCGTAGTTACGATCATCATTTCGTCCCTGACGATTCTCGCGGCCGCCAAAATCACGTCCGTAATCTTGACCGAAATTGTCCCAGGAACGATCGCCGGATCGATCATCAGGACGTTCTCTGCCACCGAAATCACGGCGGTTGTTTCGATTCCAATTGTTATCGTTGGCCATGCAATTCTCCTTCGTTGCAAAACCCTCTCGGACCTTGAGGGACGCTAACATTGGGGCCATGGGAGCGGGTTTAGAATCCTTCAAGCGTTTTTGACTTTGGCGTAGCAAAAGGGACGAATGCGCACGATCCAACGGACTTTCAACGCCGTCTTTGTTCGACTCTTTAAACATATGATCGAGCGCATCCGCTACACTGGCGGCGTCCCAACAATTATTGTTGGGTGGAGGGGTAAACGTGGCAAAGGCAAGTTTTCGCGACCGCACGGAAGCGGGACGCATGCTCGCAGATCGAATTGGGGGACTTCATCTCGTTAAACCCTTGGTTTTCGCGGTTCCCAAGGGGGGAATTCCGGTCGCGCGTCAGGTCGCGGCTCGACTCAACACGACGCTCGATGTGACACCTGGTCCGGAGATTGAGACGCGCGAGTCGCGCGAATTCTCGTCCGTCACCGCGGATGCCATTTCGGCGAAAGGAAAGTTCGACAAAACACTGGACGATTTCGGTGATCACGAACTCGTCATCGTGGATGACGTCATTGCCAATGGCGCGGCGGCGATTTCGGCGATTCGCGTTTTCAGAAAACTCGGAGCCGCACGAATCTTGGTCGCGGCACCGGTGGTCTCGCATGAGGCGATGGCTCGACTCTTAGCGATCGACAATGTCGAAGTGGCGGCCATTCACGTGCTTGAATCCATCGAGGCAGTGTCTGATTTCTTCGGCGATGATGAAGAGACGATCACGGATGACGACATTCTCGAAGTGAAAGCTGAAGCCCACCGTTGTCGTGCGGAGGGCAGAAGCGAAACGAAGTGGGTGGAGATTTCGTTCGGAGACCAAATTTTACGGGCGAAGTGGCGATCGTCGAAAACGATCTGCGGCGTCGTTCTTCTTTTGAATACCGATCGTGAAGATCAAGAAAGTCATAGCGCGATCCAAGCGGCCGCGACCAGATTCGAAGAGGGGGGCTTGGGTACCTTGAGCGTCACGATCGAGGGCGCGGGAGACGATATCAATGTTCTCTCGCACCGGGTGAGACAGATCACGAATTGGCTCGAAGAGTTCGGACCGGCGAAGAACTTACCACTCGGTTACTTCGGCGTCGGCACGGGTGGTGCCGCCATGCTGGAAGCCGCAGCCGCAACGCCCGAGCGCGTGAAGGCTTTAGTTTCCTACGAAGCGCCGATGGGTCTAGCCCGCGACTTCGTGGCTCTCATTCACGCACCGACATTGTTGGTCGTGAAGAGCGAGAACAGTCCTTTGATGGAGGCAAACCGTTTGGCGCACGAAACGATTCTGGTCGAGAATTCGCTCGTTTCGCTCTCGGACTTTCCCGAAGGAATCGGCTCGGTCGCCGAGAGTTGGATGAGACGATACCTTGCGATTGGACCCACGGGCAGAAAGACGCGGCCTTCACA
Organism: Bdellovibrionales bacterium; assembly: GCA_005792225.1. Lineage (GTDB taxonomy): Bacteria > Bdellovibrionota > Bdellovibrionia > Bdellovibrionales > JAMPXM01 > SXSP01. The sequence continues at coordinate 13,567 of SXSP01000246.1, forward strand.
GACGATTCCGCCCCTCGGGATTTCGTCGGTCGACTGAGGTCTTCCTTAGAACTGCACCGGGCTCGGATCGGCGAGTTCAGGCACGGGCACGCGGTCGAGAGGATCGACCGCGCTGGTTCGATCAAAGTGGATGACGCCGTCGAACTGTTCTGCGAGTCGCGCATGGAAATAGTGACTGAAGCGTTCGGTTTCGGGCGCGTAGATCACGCCGATCGCGCGCTCGAGCCTTGACTCATTGAGTGGCTCTCGGACAGAGTCCCGTGTGAGATCTAAATAAAAATCATTGAGGCCTGTTCGATGGAAGAGACCCTCAAAGCTTTCCGGGAGGGCGGGATTGACGTTTCTCAACTCGGGCGGCTCGTCCCATTCACGGGCCGCCATCACGGTTCCCTCGAAAGTCGTGAAGCCCAGGTTGAAAGTCTTCTCCGGGTGCATCTCCCGCAGAAGCTGACCGATATTCCATTGGCCGCGTTTGCCCATCTCCGTCGCTCTGTCGTCGCCGACATGCGAGTTGTGCGCCCAAACGATAATCTTGGGATTGCGGCCGCGACTTTCCAAATGCTTGAGAATGTGATCGACGGTCGAAGCCATATGGCGATCGCGCACGTTCCAGGTGTTCACGACGGGACTGAAGAGGTTTCGGTAGTAGCTCTCGGCATTTCGCACGAGTTCCGCATGCCTTTGGGCGTAGAAGAGTTCATCTTCATGGAGGGTGCCCGCGTGGACTCTCAAATCTCCCTTCGTGATCTTCGAGCTAAAGAGAAGCTTCGCGGCTTCGATCGCGGCGCTCTCGCAAGATTCCTGCGCCTCGATGCGAACGAGTCGGCCGTAGCGTACGGGATCACCGCCGGCATGATCGAAACACGAGTAAAGCTCCCGCGCGTGCCGTGCCGATGCGTAGTCGATGCGCTCCAGGTAGCGGATGACTTCGCCCATCGATCGATAGAGGCTGTAGAGGTCAATCCCGAAGAGGCTCACCTGGTGCGCGGTTTTCTCCTTGGAGTTATGGAGGTTGAGCCATTCGACGAGTCTCAGGAACTCCGAATTCCGCCACATCCACATCGGAAACCGCTGAAAGGCCGAAAACGTCTCCATGATGTGAGACTCGTCGTGGTCGCGTAGGATGAACGAGTTCAGCGCGAGGGCGTCTGGCCAGTCGGCTTCGATCGCCAAGGCGGAGAAGCCTTTCTCCTCGATCAGGCGCTGAGTCAGTTCGGCGCGTGCCTTGTAGAACTCATGAGTTCCGTGCGTTGCTTCACCCATCAACACGATGGATCGATCACCGATCTGAGTGAGAATGGGGTCCCAGTCACTCACGGAAGAGATGAGCGGGTGCGCCTCGTCTTGGATCAGCGAAATGACATCGTTTTGTGTTTTGCTCGTTCCGCCCATGATGCCCCCTTCGGCTGAGGACAACGATAGCAACAAGCCGTCGGTGAAATCTCAAGATGACGTGAATTGGCTTTGAAATTCCCTTCGAACCTCCTCGAGCCTTTCGGAAATTTGATCGGGAGTGAGGTCAGTATTGCGGGCGAGATCGGAAGTTAACAGCCGACGTTCGAAGCGAGATCTTGCCAGAAAGCGATACGAGAGCATGAGAATAAAGATAAACAGGAGTCCCGCCCAGCTCAGAAAAGAGAGCGCAGCACCGGTCATCCAGAGTTGCCGCCGGGCTCTCTGAGTTTCCGAAATTGCTTCCGCCTCGTTCCACTTGACCAGCCGGTCTTGGCTTTCCGACCAGTAAAGACCGGCCTTCTGAAGATTCGTGTTGAGAGTGCGTAGCTCCTCTCTCGCTCGAAAACGAGACCAGAGGAAAACGAAAACGCAGGTGAGCCCGAGGCTCACCACGAAACCGACGACGTAGAAGGCGGCGAGTTCTGGCATAGGCCTTCAAGTTTAGTCGACGAAGTCGTTTCCGTCTCCGGAATTTTGATCGGCACGAATCGCCTGCAAGATTCCGAGGGCGGTATTCTCGGGGAGTCGCTTCACTCGCTCCTCGATGGCCTTGCGATTTTTGCGGACGAGATCACTATTACCCTCGATGATGTAGCCACCGAAATCATACGGGAATGAAACCTCGAGGAGTTCAACGAACTCATCGACCTGTGCGGGCTTGAGCTCTCCGGTTTTGCTTAAGCGTAAGTTGGCGACCGACTGCGAAGCTTCTTCGAGAAGTTTCAGCGACGCCTGCTTCACATTCGATGGGAGTTGACGGAACTTCGCTTGCGCCGCCCTCACTTTCTCGCAACCTTGGCAATCCACCTGCGCTTTCGCACCCTGGGCGCTCATGGCAAACGTCGCGATCATGATGAGGCTCAAGAATTTCATCTGCTTCATTTCTTTCATCCTTTCGGCGGCAGGTAAA
>SXSP01000247.1 GCA_005792225.1 Bdellovibrionales bacterium
CCCACCGCTCGGAGGGCCGCGTGCCCGCCGAGTTTCGTGTGTCATTCAACGAGGATGATGGTGAACAAGTCAGCTGTGTAACCGAGATTCTCGTGGACGGATCGACATGGCGCGGATGTGATCTTGCATCCGACGTCCACGAAGCGTTCATGCACAGTCTGAAACGGCTTCAACCTCATTGAACCCTCAATTCATCTCGCCCTAGGACCGGGTTTTCACCCGGTTGAGGGCTGTGACTGGGCTTTGGGTCAAATGCCGTGCTAGCCTTTGGAATAAACGGATTGAAAAACTCAACCCGAGAAGTCCAGAGGATAGCTGAGAATGTTACGGGACTACGCTCTGAGCCTGACACTCGTCGCGCTCGTCATACTTGGATATACGGCCGTCTTGTTGTCTTACAAGAAGGGCCCAGCCGACTCCCGAACCGAGGCGTCCGTTCAGCCAGCGACCCAGCAGGCCCCTCCGAGCGTTCCCGAGCCGAAGCCTTAGAACCAAAGCTTCAATGTTGCGAGAAAATTGATCATCGAAAATGCATCGATCGGAGTCGATGTCGTTTGTCCTGATCCAGTGCCGCTTGAACTCGCAACGCTCATCCAAGACAGTTCACCACCGATCGAGAAGCTCTCGCCGAGCATGCGATTGAAGCCGGCGACCGCCCCGTAGTTCATCGGTGAGGTCGTGACGATACCGGATTTTACTTTGCTCGTACCGATGCGGCCGCCGAGGTACACGCCCGCCGCCTCACCTTCGAACTGATAGGTGAATTCCGCGCCGTAAAGGTCATAGTTGAACGCGCTCTTCCCCGTCGCCGTGTCTTCATCTTTCGAGGACGTCAGGTAGTACGCTCCGATTCCGTATTCCGAGCCGAGCTTGGCACCGCCCGTGATCCCGTACATGCCGCGCGAGTTCGTGTTACTCGCGTTGGGGACGGACAGACCGAAGAGGCCTCCCACCCAAGCCGATGGCTCGGCGAGAGCCGTGGACGCGAAAGTCATCAGAAATGCCGTTGTGGCCAGGGATGTCTTCAGAAACTTTGTCATCTCTTGTCTCCTTGATTCATAGACGGCGGTAGTTTAGACACGGGAACGCCTCATTCTCTAGTAGATTTTGTACGCGATCGACACGCGCATCGTCAGAGTTGTTGCGAAAACTGAACACCCGTCGCATTGACGGCCGCGCTTGAGCCCCAATACGCTCGCTTGCGCTTTTGACAAAGAGGATTCCATGAAAACGCCAATGAAACCGTTCGCCTTGTTCGCCGCTTTGACAATGATGCTGATTCACTTCGCAGCCAATGCCCTGATTGCTCCCGTTCAAGCGGCGGGACGTTTCGAAGTTTCTAGCGTCGATACGCACGCAAGCTTCCCCGCGCAACTCTACTCGGCCCTGAAACTCGTGCCATCTGATGATCTGTATCGCACGGGCGATCAAGTTTCGCTCTTAGCCGACGGCCTCGAGGTCAGCTGTTTCGAGATGAACGGAATTACCTGCCGCTTTCTCTTACGCGAGAGCGAACTCGGCTGGTCGGCCGAAATTCTTTCCCCACAGGCGACGCTCTACCGCGCGCTCGAATCACTTTGGAATTCATCTGAAAAGAGTGAGGCTCTCGAAAAGCAAGAGCGGAGTGAAGGAACTCTCTACCGGCTCGCTGATGCGGAGTCTTCTTCGTCGATCGCCTGCATTCGTCAGGGCCCTCCCGGAATTGGCATCGCGATGGTCCAGTTCAACTGCCGAATCCGCATCGCGCCTTAAATCGAAAATTGCCATCTTAGAAAAAGCCGTCTAGGCTTTTTCCTATGACAAAAAAGCCTAGTTTTTCCGCGATATTCCGAATGGGCCTCGCACTCGTCACCGCCTGCGGCAGCGCGAGCGCGCAGGCCAATGTCGTCGGTACCGACGCTCAGAATTTCAATACGATCACGTCAGGTCTCGACTTCGTGACCGTCCACTCGTCTGAGACATTAAAACCGGGAATCGTGAATCTCGGGCTCTTTTTGAACTACGCCGTCAATACTCTTCCGTATTACGACATCACTCCACAAAGCCGACTCAACTGGAACGATACGATCCTCGGGATGGATTTGAACGCCGGCCTCGGTCTAACGAAGAACTGGGATATCGGCATCAGCTTTCCGCAAGTCCTCGACCAAACTGTCGAGAACACCACCGGTACCCGCGGTGAGTTCGCGGCGCGCGGCTCGACCGAAGTGCGTTTCAACACCAAGTATCGTCTCGCGGGTAACGATGAAGGCGGCTTCGCGGTTGCGGCATCGATGAACGTCAATCGCATCGAAGACAATCCTTACGTTGGTTCGGGCGCGGGCCCAACCTTTAACGTCGAGGCCATTGCCGACACGACACTCACCAATCGTGTGGCTGTGGGTGGTAACGTCGGCTACCGCTTCCGCAGCCCCGGAACTCAGATCGCGGGTTCCCCCGTGCGCCCTCTCGGCAACCAGTGGATCGCGAGCGCCGCTCTCAGCTACTACATCCCCGATTGGAATTCAAAATTGATCGGTGAGATGTACGGATCTCTCCCTGCGGAAACTTCCGATTCGTTCGGAGACCGAAGCCTCACGTCACTCGAAGCGCTCGCGGGCATTAAGCACGATATCAACACGAATCTCGCGATCCACGGGGGAGCTGCTGCGGGAGTCGTTCGCGGAGTCGCGTCGCCGGATTGGCGTGTCTACACGGGCCTCAACTATACCTTCGGTCCGCTCTGGGGTCGCGAGGCTCCCGATGCTCCTCAAGAAGCGCCTCACCTGGTGGCGGTCGCAACGGATCAAGAAGAAAACGCCGTCGTCACGGAACGTTTCCGTACCCAACATATTTTGTTTGAATTCGACAGCGACAAGATGATCGGAAATCCCGGCCCGGCGCTCGAGGAACTTGCCGGCCACCTTGAAAAAGGTTTCCGCAGACTCGTCATCGAAGGACACACGGATTCAATCGGAAAGGCGTCGTATAACGAACGCCTCTCTCTCAAACGCGCCAACGCTATCAAAAGTTACCTCGTGACTCGCCACCGGATCGAAGCTCGTAAAATCGAAACCATCGGCTACGGAGCTCGCCGACCCATCGCGGACAACGGCAACTATCAAGGACGTCAAGAGAACCGCCGCGTCGAGTTCCAGATCACGCGCTGAGGAGAAAAATGAGGAGCTTCCTCTTCGTCCTCGCACTTTTGCTCTCACGGGTAACAGGGGCAGCCGAGATCTTTCTTCCGCAGCCTGCATATCCCGAGTGGTGGGCACGCTCGGGCGAACCCTGGAGCGCCCTCTTTGCGAGCGGCCCCGCATCGCAACCGAAGTACGAGGTCAAACCTGTTCAATCAAAGGTTTACGTCGATGCCCGCGACGGCGTAATCAAATTGGGCGCACAGAATAGTCCAGATCCCATTCTTATGATTGCCGGCCACAAGCTAAAAACCGGAACTGTTGAAACTTCCCGCAGCTTGAAGTTTGGGACGATCTCGCAACTTAGCGACGCAGCCCCTATCGAATTTGAGATCTCGGCGAAAAAATGGAAACTCAGTCGAATCACCCTGTCGAAAAAGGGTGCGACAAACGAATACGTCGAAGCACAAACAAAGCTTGTTTTATCTTCGTCACCCTCTAGCTTCGAAATTGGTATCGAGAACTGCAGGATTCAAATGGCGAAATCCCAGGGTCCATGCGAGGAACCACTCATTCTCCACTTTGTCGGTGATTTAGATAGGGACGGCATTCCCGACCTCTTCTATTTGCCCGCTCCCGCTCGAAATGGACCTAATCTTTCAAGGCTTTGGCTCTCTTCTTTGAAGCAAACTCTCAACATTGCCGGTGGACCCGATATCGCATTTCTCAAACCTTTTAAAGCGGTCATCATGGCGAAAGGTCAACAACCAATTCGATCATCTGAAGTCGAAGTCGCAGTCTCCGGCCGCACGACCAAGAGTCAGAAGAAAACCTGCAACCTCGATATTTGGTTTGGAATCTTTCCATCCCGTAACGGGACGCGAATCCAGTCATCCAAACTTTGGGTCGCCTGCCCCCTGGGACTTTGTGAGGAGTCTCATTTCTTTAAATTCTCGACGGAGACTGAACCTTTGTTTCTTGTCCGCAACGTCCCTGGGCTGGCGGATGGAAAGATCACTTACGCCAACATACGCGAGTTACCATCTGATTCACACGGCGACTCGTCCTTCCCGTCATTCGAAATTGAGTACGAACAGAAAAAACTGCAGCTCAAGGGAGAAAAAGGTCGTTTCATTTTGCAGAATGGCGCACGGACCTCAGTCTTATCGCTTAAAACTCAGGATCCCGACGACCAGCCCCGATTGACCTGGGCTGGCGACCTCAACAGGGATGGCGAAATTGATTTTTATTTCGAATTTCCTCAGGATACATCGCGCGCGCACATCATCTATGTGTCACCTGGACTCTACAACAAACCTACTGGACCGACCGCTAGCTTTTGTTCTGGCGAATGCTTCTAAACCTCGACCGTCTAAAGAAACTTTGTTGATGGTTCGATAATAGATCGATTCATCTTTCATGATTTTAGCTAGCTCTGGGAATGGTGCACAAATGCGTGATCTGATCTTTAAATTCTGCGCAGGCTCCGTCGCTTGTTTGATCCTCCTGTCCTGCGGAGGCAGAGAGTCTACGTACAAAGGCGGCTCCGACGATGGAGGTAGCGAAGAAGAGCTTGATAGTTTCTCTGCCAACTTCGCGATCCGCCCTATCTGGGTGAGAGACGACACCAGCTCTGCACTAACGACCTTCGTCCACCGTGCTGATTCGACGGATTGGAGTAAGGGCTGTTACGTTGAACCGACGGCGACTGCAAATGCGGACAAATTCATCACATGCATTGTTGAGGTGCACGAGCTTGACGCCTACATGCACCAAATAGGTTTTGAGTACAACTCGCCCGGTGCTCAATGTGATTACCTCGCCGTATCGCCGTATTGGTTCTGGCAGTATAAACCCAACATGGGTCCCACTTCAGTCGAGTACACCAATAACAAAGATACAAACACGCAGACTCTCGGGACGGTGGTTCCTGCTAATGGCAGCTACGCGACCGGTGTGACATTGAAAGCGACCGAGCAAGGGAAAGTTCCAGTCTGTGATTTCGACTACACTCTTGATGAAGGACCTAATTGTTGCCAAGGCTCTTACTCTCTGACTGAAACCATCATTGAGGGAGGCGTGACGACCTCCACGACAACTCGGAAAACCTGGGGAGGCAAGCTCGGCAACTGCGCTGTTGGCCCAGGAACTGAATGGTTTAAGGATGAAGACGACCTTCCCCGCGTGACGTATGAGCCCGCGTATATGGGAGGCAAGAGACAGTTTAAATCGAAACTTGCTCCTATCACGACGCCCCACAAATCCGTCTTATATATGGCGAATTATCATCCCAACCTGGCGATGGCGCCAGCCGCCATAACGACGGGCGTTCTAAATAAAAACGGTGTTCTCCACAGTCCGCAACCCTATTACCAGTTCACTTGTATGGATAAATCCGAAGAGGCGAAAGCCCGCATTCGGGTCCTTGTACGCAAATGGAATCTTCTCTCAGAGCTCCTCAAGGGACCCAGTGGGGATCACACGTCTACCGGTGCTGAGGGTGATCCGGATTATCCTGGAGCCGACAAGCAGGATAGAGACAGCTGGGAAGAATTTGCGGGTCAGTACCCTCAGAAATCGCTTTGATACGAGATCGAGCCCATCACCGCGAGTCCGCGAGCTTCGGACTCCGCGCCTTCTCGGCTAAGTTTAAAATCGCGTTCGCGTAGTCGCGGCTGTTGTTGTAATTCAAGAGAGCCTTCATGTGGGTTTTCACCCGCGTTTTTCTCCAGCCATTGGACTTAAGGTAATTTCCTACGCTCGCGATCGCGTCGCCGGCTTGATTCAAATCCGGCGGGGCTCCGGGAGCCGCACTCTTAGCCCAGCGGGCGTAGCTAGAAGGAAGAAATTGCGACATGCCGAACGCGCCGGCGAAGGACCCGCGGATCTTGAACGCGATCTTTCCTTTCTCCTTATAAATCTTCTCGATGGCTTTCAACTCCCCCATCGCCCACTTGACCTTCGTCTTCGTGCGGTCGGGAATTTTTGCGAGATCCTTCTTTGAAGGATTGTCGGAGAATCGTTTGGTGCCCTTCGTCCGCAGGTACTTCACGACCGAGGGACGATCGGCCTGGATGAGGTGGACGAACACGCTGGCTACGTGGAACTTTCCCAAATTTTGACCGTAGCGCGATTCGATGAAGAGAAGACTCGAGATCACCGACGACGGTACGCCGCTCGATTTCTCCGTTTTGACCAGGACGTCGTGGTTCTCTTCCATGAACGAGCGCACGCGATCGGTCGCCTCGTCGGTGACTTGCACGCCGTGGTGATCGCCCTTTTTAAGATAGAGGAGAACGTTCAGCTCAAGAACATTCTTGAACTCTTCAGGTTCGTAAGTTTTTTTGAGTTCTTTGATGAAGTTGCGCTTAAAGCCTTCCTTCACCAGTCGCTTCTCGACGCTCTTCCAATCGGGTTCGATTTGGGCCAAAGAGAATTGCGGAAAGAGCAGTCCACAAAGAAGCAAAAGCAATGTTGTCTTCATGACTTAATCATGCCACGCGCGGGCTTGCGACTCCCGCGAAATGCTTGTAGACGTTCCAAAGGGAGACGTCATGAATCGAGACCAAATTCTCAGTTCACTAAAAAAATCGCGGTTCGGGCAGGCCGTAAAGCCTTGGTCGTGGGTCTAACTCTGTTTTATTGCATGATCGACAAAGACACGCCTCTCAGAATCAAGTCTCTCATCTTAGGAGACCTTCTCTACTTCGTAAGCCCGATCGACACGGTTCCCGATGTGGTGCCGCTTTGGGGCTTCACCGATGATCTCGCGGTGATGACGGCGACAATCGCCTACATCGCCGCTCACATCAAACCGGAGCATAAACAAAAAGCGGAGGAGCTTGCCTCACAGTGGCTCTCGGAAAAATAAAAGACGAGGTCCAATTCTTCGTCAGAATTCTCGAAAAAAGTTTTCGCTCAAAAATTTTTTGTTTACATTGAGGACATGCGAATCAAAAGAAGTCATTTCGAGTCTCTTCAGTTCGTCATCGGTACCTTGCTCACTTGCTTCCTCGTCATCTCGGTTTCCTCGAATCTTCAAGCCCACCCTCTGGTCAAGATGCTCGACCAGAAACCGGCCCTGGAGACAACACCGCTTGCGCCCTTCAGCTCGGGTTGCGAAGTTCGGTCGGAAGAAAAGAAACTTCCCGTCGAGCCCGAGATTGCGAGTCTCCTTGAGCCCTACTCTCCTCCCGTGACCGAGAGCCTGGACCAAATGCTCGAAGACGCCTGCGCGGCTGAGCGCGCATCGGCACCGATCGTCGATGACGTTGAGAGCCTCAACGCTCTCCTGGAAACAATCGAAACCGCTCTTCATCCGACGCCCGAACAGAAGACTTGCGAGGATCTCCTCCCCGTCACTCAACTGATTGCCTCGAATTAATCTCCCACGGCGCGGGTTTCTCCCGCGCGATTGATTTTTACCGTGCTCATGCTTAAAGCGCTCAGACATCGGCCCTTGGCCTTCCTCTGGTTTGGCCAGGCCCTCTCTTCCGTCGGCGATGAAATTTATCGCGTCGGACTCACCTGGCTTGCGGTTGGTCTCATCGGTGCAGAAACCGGCTATCTCACGGCTGCTCAGTTTGCGGCGCTCATGCTTCTTAGTTTCATCGGTGGTAAATGGGCGGATCACTGGGAACCGGTGCCCACGATGATCGCGGTCGATCTCGTGCGCGCGGTCTTGGTCCTGATCCCGGTCGTTTATTCTTACTTCTTTCCCACTTCACTCCCACTTTTGATCGCGGTTGCACTTGGGATTTCTGCAATGAGCGCGTTCTTTGATCCTGCTCTCCAGGCGGCGCTTCCGCGTTTTTCACCAGATGTACCCACTCTGCGCGCGGCCACCGGACTCATGAGCACCACCGTTCGTTTGGCCCGCCTCATTGGCCCCGGCCTGATTGGCGTCCTCTCAGGTCTCGTTCCACCCATCCACTTCTTCACCGTGAACGCCGCGAGTTTTCTTCTCTCCGCCGCTTTCGTAAAGGGAATCTCTCGTTACGATTGCGCGCGTTCCGAAAACAGGGCGCCCCGCAACCGGATCACATTTAAAGAAGCGATTCTTTCGGGCTTTCACCTCGTTCGCGCAACGCCCGGCATGCCATACATGATGTTTTCGAAAGCGTTGACCGGCGGCGCTTGGCATTTGGCCTTTCTCTTAGGTTACGCGCTTCTCGTTCAGGAAATCGATCCGGGCGATGTGCGATCGTTCGGTCTCCTCATCGCGTCCTACGGCGCGGGAAACATCTTGAGCGCTCTCTATTTCGGAAATCGCGAGCGCCCCAATCCAGACCGAATGATGTACGCCGGCTTCATCTGGTTGGGCCTGGGCTTCGCGCTCATCGCGATCATCCCCGACCTTCGCTGGATCATCGCAGTCGCGGCCTTCACCGCCTTTGGAGGCCCTATGAACGAACTCGCATTTGTCGATATCGTTCAAACAAGGTTTTCTTCACGAGATATTACGAAAGTCTTTCG
>SXSP01000248.1 GCA_005792225.1 Bdellovibrionales bacterium
AACCTATAAATCCCGCAAGAACGAGCCCATCATTTTGGCAAAGGTGGCGGCCGATTATCCTTTCTCGACGGCTCTCCTCGGTTCTGCGACTCCTCTCGATTTCGCCATCGAACGCCAGGGTAACGACACCTTTGTCGGTCGCGCGCAATCAAACGGAATGCAAATCGAAAAGACGATGAAAGTGAACTCCGCTCAGTTCACGATCGATGTTGCCGTAAAGGTCACCCAAATCAGCCCTGCTTTCACGGGACTCGTCACGAGATTGAGCGATACGATCCTCGAGCAAGTTTCATCCGGTCTGTTCAGCGGTGGAACCGGCTATGATCATCAAGATTGGTTTATTCATCATGATGGATCGAAGACCCGTGAGACGATTTACAAGGACAAGGGAGTCAATCTCTCGGTCGCCAATGTTTCGGTCGCCGCGTTGACGGAACATTATTTCGCGATGGCGATCGTCGATCGGTCAGATTTGATTCCTCGTTTTGAGTCGCAGGTTCCGGTCGGGTCCGATAAGGCCGTCGCGCAGTTGATTTATCAGCCACCGACTCGTCCCGAGAACTTCTCGCAGAACTACGTTGCGTTCGCCGGTCCGAAGTCTTTCTCCCTGCTCGCCACGATCGATGAGAATCTCACGAAAGTCGTCGACTACGGCATGTTCACCGTCTTCGCCAAGCCGATCCTTTGGCTATTGAAGTATCTCTATTCTCTGATGGGAAATTGGGGATGGGCGATCATCGTTCTCACGATCATTGTTAGAATCATCGTCATGCCGTTTAACATCTTCTCTTACAAATCAATGAAGGTGATGCAGCGAATTCAACCCGAGATGAATCGAATTCGTGAGCGCTACAAAGACAAGCCCGCGGATCAAAAACTTCTGATGAATCAGGAGATCATGGATCTGATGAAACGGAACAAGGCGAATCCCTTGGGTGGTTGCCTTCCGATGTTGATTCAGCTTCCGGTTTTCATCGCGCTCTATCAGGTTCTCGGTCAGAGTATCGAACTCTACCGTGCGCCCTTCATGCTCTGGATCCATGATCTGAGCGTCCGTGATCCGTTCTTCGTTCTGCCTATCCTCATGGGCGTGACGATGTACGTGAATCAGAAGATCACGCCGACGACGATGGATCCTCAGCAAGCTAAAATCATGATGTGGATGCCAGTGATTTTCTCTCTTTTCATGCTGTCACTTCCGAGCGGGCTGACCCTGTATATCTTCATCAGCACCCTCTTCGGTATCATTCAGCAGATGATTTTTATGAGAGACACGGGTTCCGTACAAAGTATCAAAGAGGCGAAAGCCTAGGAGGAAGGAATGACCGGTTTTTTCAGCAAGCTCTTCGGGGGAAAGAAGAAGGAAGCGTCGGGATCTGCGAATACCGTTTCGGGTTCGGCTGTCTCGATTGTTGACGACATCATGAAGGGCCTCATCGAGAAGGCTCAACTCGAGCTTGCCTACAATGTCACGACGGATACGTCGGGCGATACTGAGGAAGTCACCGTTCAATTATCGGGTGCGGATGAAGATCTGCTCACCGAAAAAGAAGGTGCACTTCTGGACGCATTCCAGCTCTTCATCAAGCGCGTTCTTCAGCATCAACTCCCGGATGCGAAGGTTAACGTCAGCTTCGATTGCAATAATTTCCGTGAGGAGTCGAGCCGTTCATTGGTCGAGCTCGCTGACAAATTGAAAGACAAGGCTCTCGAGCAGGGTCGTTCGGTCTATCTTCGTGCGCTTCCGCCGAAGGATCGGAAGATCGTTCATCAACATCTCGCGAGCGACGAGCGCGTTCGGAGCCGTTCGGTTGGCGACGGGCTTTATAAGAAGATCAAAATCTATCCCGTTAAGAACGGCGCGCGCGATTCCGCTAACAACAATCGCTCGACTGAGCCCGAAGCTACAGAAACTCTGTAATTTTAGCCCTTTTTGATAGGGTTTTTCAGCAGCCGCTCGCGTACCGGGCGGCTGTTCTGTTATCTACTTCCCATGTATTTCAAAGCTGGCGACGACGATACGATTTGTGCTCTCTCGACGGCGCCTGGAACGGGCGGAATCGCCGTCATCCGCATCAGTGGCAACCAGGCCCTTCAGCTCACCCGAAAGATTTGTCGTTTTCTGCCGGAAAAAGCAGAATCCCACCGCATCTATTTCGGAAACTGCCGGGCACTTGAAAATGGTGAGCCGATTGATGAAGTCGTGGTCTCCTACTTTGCCGATGGCCGATCTTTCACGGGCGAAGAGACAGCGGAGATTTCCTGCCATGGTGGTCAAGTTATCAGCACCGCGATTCTGAAGGAACTGGTGAAGACCGGCTGCCGAATGGCTCGCCGGGGCGAATTCACTTACCGGGCCTTTATGAATGGTCGACTCGACCTTGTTCAAGCGGAATCGGTTTTGAGCCTCATCGAGAGCCAAACTCAGAAATCAGCAAAGGTGGCGCTGAGACAACTTCAGGGTCGGTTGTCCTCGGACTTTTCTGCCATCGAGAATGATCTTCTCTGGATTCTGGCGCACCTTGAGGCGAGCATCGATTTCTCGACGGAGGGCTTGGAGACGATTTCACCGTCGGCTCTCGCGGAAAAAACAATCGGCCTTCAATCGCAAATTCAAAAGCTGATCTCGAGTTACCAAAAAGGAAGGCTGATCAAGGAGGGTTTGCAAGTTGCCCTCGTTGGCAGACCCAACGCCGGGAAGTCGAGCCTCCTGAATGCGCTTTTGAAAGAGGATCGGGCCATCGTCACCGCTCATGCAGGAACGACCCGTGACCTCGTCGAAGGTCAGATCAGCTTGAACGGGATTCCCGTGACGTTCGTGGATACCGCTGGTCTTCGGGAAACGGAAAATGAAGTCGAGAGAATCGGAATCGAGAGATCCCGCTTGGCAATGGATCGGGCTGATTTCGTGTTCTACGTCATTGATCCAACTCAAGAGGACTGGGTTGAAGACGTGGAGACCTTCTATGCGGAGCAGAGACCGAATTCTTTCTTTCTCTTCAACAAGTCCGATTTGGATAAGGATGGGCAGTTAAAAAACTCCACTCTGAAATCAATCGAGTACATGGAAATTCTGGGCCGGGTGTTTTGGATTTCCGCCGTCACCTCCAGTGGACTCGACGTTGTGGAAACCATGATCGCGGAGCACGCGAAGGCTTTGGATTCGGAGAATTCGAACGTCGTAACTCAGGCGCGCCACCTGGAGCTGCTTGAGAAGATTCAATCTTGTTTGGCGTCGGCCCTTGGATTAATGAGGGAAGACTCGAGTCCTGAATTCATCGCTTTCGAACTGCAGGAAGCGATTCGAGTCGTTCACGAACTTCTTGGCAAAGAATTCGATGAACAAGTCATCGACCGCATTTTCAAAGAATTCTGTTTGGGCAAGTGAGCCCAGTCTGGGAAAGACCATGGAAATGAAATCCCCAAATTTTGACGTCATCGTAGTCGGCGCCGGGCATGCGGGAATCGAAGCTTGTCTGGCGACCGCACGCATGGGTCTCAAGACTCTGATGATCACGACCAACGTCGACCGTATCGGATACATGAGCTGTAACCCGTCGATCGGTGGGCTCGCAAAAGGTCACATGGTTCGCGAGATTGATGTCATGGGTGGAGAGATGGGTCGAGCCGCCGACGAGACCTGCATTCAGTTCAAAAGATTGAACTCGAAAAAAGGTCCGGCGGTCCGGGGATCGCGCTCGCAAAATGATAAGGATCTTTATTCGGCATACATGATTCGGACCCTTGGTGAGCAACCTCATCTTTCGATTCATCAGGGAGAAGTGAAGGAGCTGCTCCTCGATCAAAGTACCTGCAGAGGCGTTCGTTTGGATGATGATTCCGAAGTGCTCGCACGAGCAGTCGTGATTACGACCGGAACATTTATGCGTGGAGTGATGCACATCGGGCTTGAACAGAAATCGGGCGGTCGGGTCGGGGATAAAGCGACGATCGGTATTTCGGATCAGCTCGCCTCGATGGGATTTCAAGTTCGTCGTTTAAAGACGGGCACGCCCCCTCGCCTTCATCGCGATAGCATCGATTGGTCAAAGACGGCGGAGCAATTCGGGGACGACGTCTTCTTTCCTTTCAGTTACCGAAGCGAAAGAGTTCTCAAACTGCCGCAAGTTTCGTGTTTCCTGAGTTATACCAACGAGAAAACACACGAGATCATCAGACGTAATTTAGATAAATCGCCCATGTTTTGTGGCCATATCGAGGGCCAGGGGCCTCGTTACTGCCCCAGCATTGAAGACAAGATCACGCGTTTCGCAGAGAAGGCCTCCCATCAGACTTTCCTCGAGCCCGAAGGACTTTCTACGGAGTCTATTTATCTCCAAGGAATATCAACTAGTTTGCCCATCGAAGTTCAGATCGAGTTTTTGAAGACCATCCCGGGTCTGGAGCAGGTGAAAGTTCTAAAACCTGGGTATGCGGTTGAGTACGATTTCATCGAGCCGACTCAGATTAAGCACACACTCGAAACTCGAGCGGTGAGTGGTCTGTATTTGGCGGGACAAATCAATGGAACGTCGGGGTATGAAGAGGCGGCGGCGCAAGGGTTCATCGCCGGAGTAAACGCGGGACTGCGACTCCTGGAACGTGATCCATTGATCCTTGGTCGTGAACAGTCATATATCGGCGTTCTCGTCGACGATCTTGTTACGAAGGGAACTAAAGAGCCCTACAGGATGTTCACCTCGCGCGCAGAGCATCGTCTTGTTCTGAGAGAGGACAATACTCTCGAGCGCTTAGCTGATGTTGGTAAGAGCTTAGGTTTATTGTCCCATGTGGATTTACTTAAGGCCGACACGATCCGAACTAAACAAAAAGAGTTGTTAGCCGAACTAAAGTCCAAGGTATTCGTACCAACAGAGACCGTACAAGAAAAACTCCGGGCGCTTGGTTCGCCGGGTTTGATGAAGCCTGCGTCCGCCGAGGATCTCTTACGGCGAAATGAGATTGATTGTGAGTCGCTGCGGTCCCTTGGGCTCGCGATCGAGGATGATGTTGCTGTCTATGAACCGGTCGAAATTCAAGTGAAGTATTCGGGTTACATTCATCGTCAGCAAGAGATCATCGAACAAACAAAAAAACTTGAGAAACTCTCGCTCCCATCCGATTTAGACTATACGGCGGTACGCGGCCTTTCACGCGAGGAGATCGAGAAGCTGAAGACGATTCAGCCCATCACGCTCGGTCAGGCTCAAAGAATCAGCGGGGTGAATCCCTCTGCCATTCAGGCCATCCTCGTTCACCTTAAAGGCCGAAAAAAGATTCGGGAGCTGACAATTGAAGACCAACGCCAGCAACAAAGATAGTGCACCCGCAGGCAAGACTGAACTCTCACCTGAAATCGCTGCCGTTGAAGCGAAATTCAAGAAGTGGTTCCCGGATCTACCAGGGGAAACTCTTGCCATCTTGGCGAAGATCCACGCTGATCTCATCAAGTTCAATAAGACAGTCACCCTGATCCCTACGGCAGCTATCAAGAATGCGGAAAATCTCCTCGTGGGCGATTCTGTTCTTGGCTCTCGCATTATTTTCCCGAAGATGATCGGCGAATATCCGCTTTATGATCTCAGTGGTGCTACGGGCTGTCCCGGCCTGGTTTTCGCCGTTCTCTATCCACAAAAAAGGGTCATGATCGTAGATCGAGATAAGAGAAAGCTGGAATTCTGCCGTTTGATGATAGAATCCCTTGGTTTAAAGAACGCTGCCGTTCAAGTTTCGGGTCTTGAGGAACTTCCATCAGGATCTGTCCACAATTTGGTGGCGAGGGGATTGGCTCCGCTTCAGAAAGCGATGCTGGTTGCTCGCAAAGCTGTTGTTCCCGGTGGGCGGTTTTTCCATATGAAGGGTGACGGGTGGGCAAACGAACTTGCGTCGGTTCCTTCCCAGCTTTTTACTTACTGGAGCCCAAGTCTCCTCGGTCAATATAAGATTCCCGATTCAAATATCGAAAACGCGGTGGTTCTCACCGAAAAAACCGCTGAATGAGAGAGTGTTCCACGTAGAACATTTGTTTGCTTAGAACCCAAGTTGTTCCACGTGGAACATCCTTGTCGGATTGGAATCGAATGTTCCACGTAGAACATTTCGAATGGAAGATGCAATCATGTTCCACGTGGAAAATGGCTAAGAGTATCGAACGAATGTTCCACGTGGAACATAGGCTTCAATGCTTGGGAGCAGCGCCTTCAGTGGGTTTTTCTTCCTTCTTCTTTGCTGAATCCGGCCCCAGAACCTGTTTGTTGTGTCGGGTGAGTTTCGGAACTCGAGTATCCCAACTTTTGGGTGCAGTCCGAAGGTTTTTAACTGTCTTATAGCGCTCAAACTCTTCTGGATTCGGCCAAGGCTTCTCTGCATGAAATGCTCTGAGATAGTCCTTCTGTACGAAAGCTTTTCGCTGTTCGATGCGGACCTCGTAGTAGATTTTCATCTGTTGAAGCTCACTCAACTTCTTCTCGAGAGTTGAGATCTGACGAATCGTCTGTTTACGCTCGGTCGTCCTCACCTCAAGCTTCTCCAGGGACTCTTTTGCCGCTTTGATGTCCTCAACAGCCTTGTCAACCTCACCTGACGTCGCCGCGAGCTGCGCCTTCAGATCGTTGAAGATAGGATCTTTAAGTTCAGGGTTCGGTTCGGGCTGTTTACAGCCCAGCACGAGCGAAAGAACCGTGTACAACACGATCTGAGTTAGTATTTGGCCTGTCTTCGCTCCAAAAATTTGTTCCACGTGGAACAATCGGCAAAAATGCTTGAAATATTTACCTTAGAGCGGTCTAAAAAGAGGAGACCCCTCAAAAACGGAGCCCAACAAGCATGGCAAGAGTCATCTGCATCGCGAATCAAAAGGGTGGCGTCGGAAAAACGACAACGTCGGTCAACCTCTCGGCATCTCTCGCGCATAAGGGAAAAAGAGTACTTCTCTTAGATCTCGATCCGCAGGGGAATGCTTCGAGCGGCCTCGGACTCAAGAAGCACGAGTATCAGGACGCTAATATTTATCACGTGCTGATAGGCGAGCACACGCTCCCGGAGGTAATCAAACCGACTCCCGTAGCGAACCTTGCAGTTGCACCTGCGAATCCTGACCTTGTCGGCGCAGAAATCGAGTTGGTGGACACGCCCAAACGCGAATATCGTTTGAAAGAGGCGCTCAAGCCGCTTCAAGATCAATATGACTACGTCCTTATCGATTGCCCACCTTCTCTTGGGCTCCTCACCTTAAACGCATTAACGGCTGCAAATACATTCATCGTGCCGCTTCAGTGTGAATACTATGCGCTTGAGGGTCTAAGCCAACTCCTGAATACCGCAGGTTTGGTGAAGAAGAGCATTAATCCGGAACTCAGGATCGAGGGCATTGTCCTGACTATGTTCGACACCCGGAATAACCTGAGTCACCAAGTTGTTTCGGAGATCCAGACACATTTCGGAGACAAGGTTTTCCGCGCCATCATTCCGCGAAATGTGCGACTGAGCGAAGCGCCCAGCCATGGTCAGCCGATCATCGAGTACGACCAAAAATCAATTGGTTCCGTCAAGTATCTTGAGCTCGCAGAAGAACTTGATCAAAAAGTTAACGGAGCGCGTCAGGCTGAACCAGTAAAACGCGAGGGAGGCCTAGATGCCTGAAGCTTCAGGGAATTCTCCGAACAGTAATAAAAAAGCGCGTCTTGGTCGCGGTCTCGGAAGCCTTCTTGGCGGCACGCCCGATCTGTCTTCGGATGCTCCAACACCACCAACGCCGAAAAAAGAGACTGCGCAAACCGCTGCTCCTCCTAAACCCGCGTCTTCACCGGTGGTTAACCAAACTGTGAAGCCCACAACTACGCCATCGGCCGTAGTGGCGCCCGCACCAACGACTACTCAACCTTTGGCTAGTCAGACTCCTGCCGTGACTAGCCCATTGGCTAGTCAGCCAACCCCGGTGGCTACTCAGCCGGCTCCATCAAAGATTAATGAGGAAGCTCAGATCTGGCAGATTCCGATCGATCGACTCGTTCCGAATACCCAACAGCCCCGCCAAACATTTACTGCCGATGCGTTACGAGATCTCACTGCCTCTATTAAAGAGCAGGGGATTCTTCAGCCAATCACCGCAAGACGTCTGGGTGAGAGAAAGTTCGAAATCATTGCGGGTGAAAGACGCTGGCGGGCTGCCCAAGCGGCTGGACTCCACGAAGTCCCCGTTATCTTAAGGAACGTCACTGAACAGGTCTCGCTCGAACTCGCGATCATCGAGAATATCCAGCGGGAGAATCTGAATCCGATGGAAGAGGCAGAAGCGGTCGAGCACCTGATGGTGACCTATAAGATGACCCAACAGCTCGTCGCTGAAAAGCTCGGTAAAGATCGATCATCGGTCGCAAACAGCCTCCGCCTTTTGACTCTTCCAAAGGAGTTAAGAGAGATGGTTCGCACAACTGAGCTTTCTGCGGGGCACGCTAAGGTCTTGTTGGGGGCCGACAATCCACAAACAATGCTGAATATCGCCAAGAAAGTGGTCAACGATAAGCTCTCCGTCCGTGCGACCGAGAAGCTGGTCGCGCAGGCAAAAGCGGACGCAAGAGCCAAAGATGATCCCGACGGAACGAACCAAACGAAAGTGCC
The DNA here is from genome assembly GCA_005792225.1 of Bdellovibrionales bacterium. GTDB lineage: Bacteria > Bdellovibrionota > Bdellovibrionia > Bdellovibrionales > JAMPXM01 > SXSP01. The sequence goes on from SXSP01000248.1 coordinate 8,620, forward strand.
TCACCGTTTGATCGAGGGGCTTTCTTCCGAGCTTCAAAAACTCATTGGAACCAAAGTAGGCATCGACTACGCTCAGGGAAAAGGTCGGTTGACCGTGCACTTTTACACGGATGATCAACTGACCTCCATCGTGGAGAAGCTCAGACGTTCATGGCAGAAGTAGAGGCAATCCGACAAAACGAAGGTGAGTTGAACCCCGAGTCCGAAATTGCTCCCGGGCAACTCACCGCGCTTTTGGACCAGGGCGCCTCGTTCGAAGGAAAACTGACTTTCGAAGGCACCGTGAGGATTGGCGGCAACTTCAAAGGCGAGATCTTCACCCACGATACATTAGTCATTAATCCAGGTGCCGTCGTCGAAGCGCAGATCGAAGCAGATCTCGTCATCGTGAGTGGACATTTGACGGGCAACGTCTTTGCGCGTCGCCGAGTGGTCATGCACCCACCGGCGGTCTTCCGCGGAACAGTCACATCACCGAGTTTGCGAATTGATGAAGGAGTGACCTTCGAAGGTGCCTCCTACATGCCAAAAACTTGAGACTCGAGCCTCCCTCGGGCGAGCCTATCGCCTTTGATTCCCTGAGAAACTTCAAGACAGCCTGCGAAGATGGTTTGCTCAATTCCGAAAGCAGGCGTATCTTCTTGACCGAATCTTTCCTCGGATGCTAGTCAAATCCGCAAAAACTAACGCAAAAACCTGACAGGCTTGGTGATGGAAATTCTAAATTCGCTTGGGGTCAACGGGACCCTGTGGATACAGCTCGGCTGCTTCCTCATCTCTTACGTCGCCCTCACTCAACTCATCTTGAAGCCCTACCTCGCCGCACTTCGCGAACGTGAAAAACGCACGGTCGGAAACGAAGAATCAGCAGTACGGATGCTCGAAGAAACCAACCATCTCTACGGCCAGTACGAGAAAAAGGCTCGCTCGATCAATGCCGAGATGAAGGCCCAGTACGACCAAACTCGTGCGAAAGCGGTCGCTGAACATGATCGCCTCGTCGAGGCTGCTCGTGCGGATGCGAACAAGCTTCTTGAGTCAGCTCGGGCGAAGATTACGACCGAAATCCAGTCGGCCCGGAAAACTCTCTCCGCTGAAGTCCCCGCTATCAGCGCCGCGATCGCCACGAAACTTGCGGGTAAGGACATTTCTCTATGAAACTTCTCGTTCTGATTGCGCTGATCG
>SXSP01000249.1 GCA_005792225.1 Bdellovibrionales bacterium
CGGATGCCGCAGACGTTTTCTGGTTTCGTCGACGTTCGGCGCCTGCGAAGCCGTCGTGGGCGGCCATTTCGACTGCGACGAATTTGAAATCGAAAACGAATCCATTCGTTCAAAAATCGCTCTGAAGACTTCAGCTCTCAGATTCGATGGCGAAGGCCTGATCGCAAGAGATCTTCCCGACAGCGACCGTTCACGCCCAAGTCTTACCGCAGCCGATTTGAAGACGCTAAAAAAAATTGGCCAGACGCTCACGACCTGGCGTGGAATTCCGCTCGACATCGAATGGGTCATGGTCGAATAGAAAATCTTCGTCGTTCAGATGAGACCCATCACGAGTCTCGGAGCTGATCGATCCGAACAAAAGAAATTCGTCTTCGACAACTCAAATATTCAGGAAAGTTTCAATGGCCTGACCCTTCCGCTGACTTTCACCTATGCCTCTGAGGCTTATTTCAAGGTCTACAGGCAGATGCTCGAGATGATGGGGTTCAAGCCTGACGAGGTGACAAGGCATGATCGCCGCCACCAACAAATGCTCGCTTTGGTGCAGGGCCGCGTCTACTACAACATCAACAGCTGGTACGAAGGTCTTTTGCTCCTTCCTTCTTTCGGTCGGAACAAGGAGGACATGGAAAAAATGATGGGCGTCGAAGAGCCCGTCAACTTCGTGGTCGATCAGAAACTCAACGGAAAAGAAAAGCTCAAAAGACTTCCTGCCGCTCTCAAGATGATCGTTCGTCTGTCGATCGAGTTTGCGCGCATTGACCGCCACGTAAAAACTTTCCGCGAGAATTTCGCGAACGCACAAGCCTCCTTTCCTAGATCCGAGCTGAAATGGATGAGCCCACAAGAAGTCTTTCAGCTCCACGACGATCTCAAGAATCGGATTCTCTCCAACTGGCAGGCCCCGATACTGAACGACTTTTACGTCATGATGATGTCGGGAAAAGTTCGTCGAACTCTCGCGCGCGTCAATCTCGAAGCGTTGATGGCAGATCTGCTCGCTGGCGAAGATCTTGAAAGTACGCGGCCCACGAAGACCCTCGTGGCCATCTCGGATCTCATCAAACGGGAGCCGCTCCTGCTCGAAGCTCTGGAAGAGGAAGCCGACTTTTTCATTCGGCTCGCTCAGTATCCCGAGATCGAACGCCAGATCGACTCTTACATCGAGAACTATGGTGATCGTGTCATCGGTGAACTGAAACTCGAAACCGAGACTCTGAGACAAAATCGACAGTTTCTGGTTCGCATCCTGAGATCCTACGCACTTGATCCGTCACTGCATCTTGATGGATTCGAGGAACGGCAGCACGCGGTGAGGACGCGGGCCGAAGAGCAAGTCTTTGCCGCGATTCGCAATCAAATTGGCTTGAGGGCGCTCCGTTCGTTTAAAAGTCACCTCGGCAAATTCAGGAAGGCGGTTGCCTACCGTGAAGCCATGCGACTCGATCGCACGCGCTCCTTCGGAATTTTCCGCTCCATTTACCTGGATCTCGGCCAAAAGCTTTTTGATCAAGGCGATCTCGACCATCCGCGAGACATATTTTATTTAAAGGCCGATGAGGTCGATGACTTCTATCACGCCAAAGCACTTTTTGATGAACCTCGAGGCTTGGTGGAATTGAGGAAAAAACAATACGACGCCTGGTCTGCAAAACGACCGGCTCCTCACATCGAGACGTCGGTGCCACTCCGGGAGCTGCGGCCGCGAACCGTGGAATCATCCGCCAATGGGCTTAAGGGCCTCGGCTGTTATCCGGGTATCATCGAAGCCGAAGTCGTCGTGGTTGATGATCCGATGAACGCGCCTGACCTCAACGGTAAGATCATGATCGCCGAGAGAACGGATCCGGGCTGGACACCGCTCTTTCTGCAAATCAAAGGTCTGATTGTTGAGCGCGGATCGCAGCTTTCACATTCCGCCGTCGTCGCCAGAGAACTGGGACTTCCTTCGGTGGTGGGTGTTCGTGATATCTGCCGCATTCTAAAAACTGGCGACCGGGTCCGGCTCAACGGCCAAACCGGGGTCGTGGAACTGCTCTCTCTCGAGGTGAAAGATGATCGAACCGGAACTCAACCAGAAACAAGATCAGACGAGAAAGATTCATTCTCAGCCGCTTCAGGTGCTGAACGAACAATCTAGAACCCGCACGTTCTCGCTGGATGACGTCGATTGGAGTCGACCGCTCGACGTCTCTCGGGATTGGATGCCGGAAGCTTTTGTTTCGGCGAGCTACCTGCCATCATTCGCTCAACTCCCCGCCGAGATCCGTCGTCGTTACAACCAACTGAACGCCTTGGCCGTCTGCGAGCAGTTCGTATGGTTCGAAGAAGACTTGATTTCCCGCGTGATCACGAATCTCCTTGGCTCAAACGAACTTACGGGCGATCTCCGCCTCTGCCTTGAAAACTTCGTGAGAGAAGAAGAACGCCACTCCGAAATGTTCAAACGAGTGCTCTTAAAGGCCGAGCCCGATTATTACTCAAATCATAAGTATCAGTACTTCACGTTGACCCGTTTTCAGTCCAAATTTTTTGAGAACGTCGTCGCCCGACCTCACTTGTTTTTGGTCTGGACCTGGATGGCTATTTACTTCGAGGAGCGAACGCTTCACATCAGCCAGCTCTACCGCCGGGCGGAGAGGGCTTCTTCACAAGATCAGAAGATCGACGAAACCTTCTCTCGCGTGCACTTTCTCCACATGATCGATGAAGCTCGACATTTACAGATCGACCAGTATCTCCTGGAAGCCTTCTTCGTTCATGAATCTGCTTGGAAAAAAAGACTAGCGGCGCATCTGACCCATAAGGTTTTCGAGGCCTATCGTGCACCCAAACGAATCGCGCTGCGAATCCTGGAAACGCTGAAAAAAGAAGACCCATCTGTGACGAACGTCTGCGACCAAATCGCGAGTGAGCTTCCGCTTCTGGCGACATCGCCTGAATTTAAACACGCCATGTTCTCGAATGAGGCTCTCGGGCGCACTCGCGAACTTTTAAAGAGCCACCCCGAAATGAAAGCGGCCTACCAGAGTTTGGCAGGCCGCTAAAGCACACGTTTTATTTTTAGACTTAGAACATCACTGCGGCCATGGGGCCGCCGAGGATGAATCCACCCCACGACTGCGACAAGACACGGGCCGTTCTCTCAACATCCGCGGCATTGTTTACACCGCTGAAGTACTTTCCGTAAACGGCGTAATTCCATTCAGCCGGGCGCCCCTTGAAGTAGTTGCGGTACTTCACGGCTTTTCCGTCGACGTTTTTAGTTAAGAATTCCTCGCCACCCTTGAAAGCCGTCGGCATGAAGTCCTGCAAGCTGTTCGGGGGATCGTCGAAGAACTTCTTCAAATTCACCGTTACCTTCTCGCCATTGACGACAGCGCTCATCACGTCGCCCGCACCCGTTTCACGCCCGTCTTCCGTCATACCGACGATGCCGAAGGCATTCTGGAATCCAGTTCCGATGACCCTTGAGAACGGAGCCACCAAGCGAGGGTCAATTAAGTTCTGTTGGAGGTTCGTATCGTTTTCGCGTCCGTCGAGCGACTTCCATGCGAAGAACGCGTTGTTGAGCGAAGACTTGAGATACTTATAGCTGACCTCAAGATACTTCTTCGCGTTTTCTTCGTCCTTTTTCAGAGCGAAGAGTTTCGGAAATTTGCGAATGGCTCCGAAGCGGCCTTCAGAAGTTGCCTTGGATGCCGAGAAGGTCGCCTCAAAACCATAAACCGTCGCGACTTGGTCAAAGCTCTTGAAGAAGCCGTCAAGTGAGTAAGCCTGCATCGCGAGCGCGGAGCTGAGCGCGGCCTGAACGGACGACAACATCACCAATCGCTCAGCCTCACCTAAACGGAGGAAGCGATCTTTGTTCGACGTGAAGTTCGCCTTGCCGAAGAAGATCTGATTGTCGAAATAGACCGGACGATCAAACTTCATTCCGCGAAGGGTCTTCTCGAGAAGATCGAGCGATGGAATAACTTCCTTGCGAATCCACGCCTGAAAAGTCTGTCCGTCCTTGATATCACACTGGCTTGACCATTTTGACTGGCAGTTAGCGTTTTCCTTCGCGTAGAAGGGATGAACACTGTAGTCAAAAGCCGCGCGCCACTGCTCGGTGGGAAGATAAACTTCAACGCCAACGGCTGCCGCTCGCAGCATCGTCACCGCCGTCGCGTGAGCGAGACGAGCCTTGCCGGAGCCGGTCTCGAAGATCTGATTCGCGCGGGCGATGATCCCACGATAAGGCTTCATCATGAGAAGTTGCGCGGCCAAGAGTTTCGCGTCGGGATCCGTCAAGTTCTTGAAGTTGCCTTCGAGATCCGTGAGGAGTTTCTGAACGTCCTCGGCACTTTCGGCGCCGCGAACCGTCGTCCGCTGGCCACCGCGAACAACGCTACCTCCGATGACGGAGTTCCGAATGTTTCTAAACTGCTCCGAGAGAGCCGTCGCCTCATCGATCGAATCGACGTTCGCGACTCTTCGCTTCGAATTCTCTTTCGCCTTCGAAAGCATTTCCTTGAATTCCTCTGCCGAGTATTCAATGCCGTCGTGAGTGGGCGCTTCTAGACGGAACGATTCGTGGACCGCTTCGTTTTTTTTCGCCCACGCATGACTTGCGATCGAAATCCCGAGAACGGAGAACAAGAGCGTTCTCCCAAAAGACCTTTTGTTCATCCATGACTCCAGGTTGATCAGTGATACACAAAGGGTAAAGTCATTGCCCATAAAAAGAAAGCCTCCTATTCTCATTTCACGCGAAGTATTTACGAGGGAAAATGAATGGGCGATCACGTCGTTGGTCTAGCTTCAAAAGCCTGTAAGCATGCTCTCAAAGTCATTCACTGCTGGCTGAGGAAACTCCACCGCTCGGCCATCCGTCGGCCGACACTTACATTGATGGCACTCGCCTTGATCTTAGTGGCTTCGACGCTCGGTCTAGGTCAACTCAGAATGTTGATGAGCATCGATGATTTAGCTGATCCTGATTTCGCAACATATGATCAGCTCAAGAGCTTAAAAAAGAACTTCCTCGATCAAGATGAACTCTATGCCGTCATACGAAGAAAAGACGGCGAACTCCCGACCAAAGCCGAGCTCTGCAGCCTCAGTTCATGGATTCAAACCACCTCCGACAATCGCGCCGACATAAAGGCGATCGTCTCGACCCTCGGAGTTGTTTGGCCCGTTGAGACCGCTGATACCTTTCAGGCCTTACCTCTCCTCAATATCGACTGCACGGATCCCGCGAAAGATGAATCAGAAGCCATTAAAAAAGGCCTGGCCAAAATCGCCCAGAGCCCGTGGCGCGGAACCCTCACCTCTCATCAAGGCAATGATGTCGCTGTTCTCATCTACCCCGCCGCCCGTCACGAAGCCTCTTTCTTTGGAACATTCGATCACCAAGTCATTGATGATCTAGAAGCGAGCCTCACGAAAGGTGTTCTAGAAAAGAATCCGAACCTGGAGGCCTCCTGGATCGGCGACGGAATTTTCCAGTACCATCTCCGTAAAGGCTACGAGTCGATGCCGCTCTTGAATCTCTTGATGAGCCTCATCGTGATCGTACTGTTTCGCTATTATCTCGGAACGTTTAAGAGCAGCTTCATCTTTTTGCAACTCGTCGTTTGGGTATCGCTTCCGGTTTACGCAGGGATGGCGCTGGCGGGCCATCCGATTGACACGCTCTCCAGTTCCCTTTCACTTATGATCTTCGTTAGCTCTCTTGAGGACTTTCTGATTCTCAGCCACTTCATGCGCAACTGGAGCTGGCGTAAGGCCTTCGACCGAGTTCTTTTGCCGTCCTTCTTTACTTCGCTCACAACCACCATCGGTTTCGGTTCGCTCGTCTTCGCCGACCTCGGCATCATTCGCCGCTTTGGTCTGTGGGCGGCTGTTGGAGCCGCGCTCGAATGGATCGTTTTGTTTGCGGTCTTCCCCGCAGTCATCGTGAAGTTTCCTCAGCTTCAAAACTGGGTTCTTCCGAAACAGCCGACCAACAAGGCCTTCGAGGCTCTCCTGACTTACAAGCCCGGCCGCTGGGTCACTCGCACGGCGATGCTCGTGTTCCCGTTTGCGATCATGGCCGCGCATCAGCTTCACGTTTCTGACTCTCCCGAGAAACTCCTTAAGGAGTCCCACCCCACACGGCAAGCGGTGAACGTCATCGAGCAAACACGTGGCTGGAGGTCAGCGATCAGCCTGATCTTCCAAGACTCCGAGAAAGAAGCATTTAATCGTGAAGTCTTGGCGAACGTCAGTCGATGGCCACTCGTCGATCAGATCGAAGATGCTTACCACGTTCGTGATTTTTTGACGGGGCATTTGAGTCCCGAGATGCGCAACTTCATCATGTCGTACGTGCAGACCGACACCATTGGCCACCGGCTGGGCCCGAGCGACGGCCAGTCTCGCGCCATTGTTTATCTCAAAGGGCTCGACATCGTTGACGTGAACAAGATGCGCTCTCAAGTCAGCGAACTTTGTCCTAAAGGCGAATGCTGGCTTGCGGGAAGCCTCGTCTCGTATGGTGAACTTGGAGACCGAGTGCTCGGCACCCTCTACGAGAGTCTCGGCATCAGTCTGATTCTCGTCGGCGGAATTCTTGCTTTCATCTCGCTCGCGGTACGCCCGTCGGCTTTTTGGCCGCTGCTCCTCTCCGCCATGTGGGGGCCGGCCGCACTCCTCGTGATCTTCTACATCTTCCGCATCCCCGTCTTCTACGTCACGAGCATGATTGCGACGATCTTGGTGGGGCTGGCCGGAGATAACGCGATTCAGTTTCTCTTCTTCTCCGCTCGCCAGGGAATGCAGAAGAGTGTCACTCAGGTTGGCCCCGCGGCCCTTCTGATTTCGCTTTCTATGATCGCGACGTCGGCTGTCTTCTTCTTCGGCTATTTCGATCCGATGAGAACGCTCGGCCTCATGCTCATTGTCGGAGTTGCGCTCGCGTTTCTAGGAGATGTCTGGATTCTCCGTGGTCTATCTCAAGATCACTGATGATGGGTGATGGAAGAACTCAATTGGCGACTGGTGGAGTCTTCTTCGTTCCCGTCGTCCCGGCATCTTCCGCTCTTTCACTCGTAAAGTGAATCTCTTGCGGTGCACGCGCACCCAATGCCTCGCAGTTTTCTCGAAAATGAGCGCGCCCTCCTCTTCTGGCCAAGAGAAGCTTCCGAACGCGAAGCAATGTTTCAGCCATCTTCTGCGAGCTGTCTGTTTGGAGCGAGCCAAACGGCGAACGTGCGGACGTCGCATCATCGAAGCCGTCAAAGGAGAGCATCATTTCACGCGCATGACAGGGGGAGTTTGAGCAGTAAGAGCGGGACTGAAAACTCTGCCAAGACTCCGTACGATCCAGGGTCGCGCCCGATTTTACTTTCAAA
>SXSP01000250.1 GCA_005792225.1 Bdellovibrionales bacterium
GGAGAGCGAAAGCAGTGTCTTCGTAGTTAAGACGCCGCGTCCGCTTGCTCGGTCACGCGCGGGGGGCGACCTCGACTCGACGACTGCGAGCGCCGGGAGTGGCGCTGCGAGAAATTCTCGCTCTGCCATCCGAGCCAGACCGAAGCGCGCCGAAGCTGATACACGATCGACACGCTCGCCAAGATGATCACCGCCAGATTGTCCGTGCCCAGAATATCCATCAGCGCGCTCCGGTTTCGAAGTTGTTCAAATTAACGGGCGCCTCCGGATGCCGAGATACGCTCCCCCGTGAGCCATGCGGAATCGTCCGATGCTAAGAACACGGCGACGCGCGCGATGTCTTCAGGCTGACCGAGGCGACCGAGCGGAGTTTGGTTGACGATCTGCTTTTCCAATTCGCCGCCGACCATGCCGAGTTCAGTTGAGCCTTCAGTTTCCACGCCGCCGGGTGCGATCACATTCACACGAATTTTTCTTGGTGCGAGTTCTCGCGAGAGTTGAATGGTGAGCGTATCAACGGCGCCCTTGGTCGCGGAATAGATCGAGGTATTCAGCGACGGATTCTGGCTCACGACCGACGAGATGTTGATAATGTTGCCACCTTTTTTATCGAAGTACTTAAGAGCTTCGCGAGAGCTGAGGAGAGTGCCGAGGACGTTGATGTTAAACTCGCGGTGAAATTCTTCTTCCGTCGACTCCTCAAGCGAAGCAAACCGGAAGACGCCCGCATTGTTGACGAGGATGTGGAGGCCACCGAAAGCCTTTTTAGTTTCTGCAAAGAGCTTTTCGACGTCAGCGGATTTTGAGACGTCACCGTGGACGGCGACCGCCTTTCCGTCTTGCGCGACAATCTCGGCGACCACGCGGTCTGCGTCTTTTTTGCTGGAAGCATAGTTGACGACGACAGAAGCACCTTCCGCCGCGAGAGCCTTAGCGATTCCCGCGCCGATTCCTTTAGATGCACCCGTGACGATTGCGACTTTGCCATTGAGCTTTTTCATTTTGCTGTCTCCTCTTTCGCACGCGAAAGATCATAGTTAGATACTTATCTAAGTATCTAACTGAGCGGCCGTGCCGTCAATCGATATTTCGATAATCATCTAACTATCGAAATGAAGGAATGTTTTCGGGTGCAATTGAGAGGATTCGAGGACTTAGCTTAGATTTTAGAGAGTTGTTCGAGGTAAGCGTGCAAGACTTCGCGCTCGACTGTGAGCTTCATGTACTTACCATCTTTGGTCGACGTGATGAGGCCAGCCGTCTCGAGTTCCTTGATATGGTGCGAGAGCGTCGCCGCGCTGATGTCGCTCCCTTCTTTTAGGGCGCTACATGCCATTTGCTCTTTGCATTTCCCGATCTCTTTAAGAATCTGGTAACGGCGGGGCTCAGCGAGCGCTTTTGCGATCAGAGCAAATTGTTTGTCGGTGAGGCGAACGGTTTTTGAGGAACTCATGTCTCAAATATACGCCCAAAAGGGGGAGAAGTCTAATCTCCCTCGTTCTCCACGGGTTTCCGATAGTTAGATGAATATCAAAGTATCATTAAGAAGCGCTCGCACGTTTGCGGGCCTTCGCGGCCTTTTTGGTGTTTGCCACGAATTGCTTTCCCTTCTTGGTGCCAGATCGCTTCTTAGTGTTGGTCGCACGCTTCTCGCTCGCTGAAAGTTTCGACCAGGCTTTTTTCGGGAGGTAACGGGTCGTCGTTTTCTTGCCGCCGCTCGTTTTGCGGCGGGCTGGCTTCTCGTCAGACGTCTGCCATTTTTCTTTCGTCCAACTGTCGAGATGCTTCTGCGCCTCATTTTTGCCTCCGCGGTAGCCGCCGCCTTTTTCCTTATACTCATGGGCTAAGAGCTGTGCCTTCCTAGCGCTCCACTGGCCCGCGCGACCGCCCTTACTGGATGCCATGATTTTCTTCTTCAATCGTTCGCGTAAGGCAGGTTTCGTGTATTGTGCGGTCGCGGTTGCCATGAGGCACATCCTTTCGTTCAGGTTTTTTTCGGAAGCCAAGGGCGGATGAATGCAAACACCGCATATCCCCCTCTGGCGAGAGTGTTAATTCCCGGGAGATCAACGATCCGGCTCGCGAGACGATACTGAGGAATCTGATTCCAGATATGGCTGAAGGCAGCCACGCCCTTGACGAATTCGCCTGATGGAGTTTGAACGTGGAGATGTTTATTTACCGCCTCGGTGGTGAGTCCGTGAGCTGCGGCATCGAACTGCGGGTTCGAGATATCGACAATTTCAAAGAGATCAGGCGCGATTCTCTTGTAGTGTGAGATCTCGAAATCGCAAACCACGCAGTTTCCGTCGACAAAGATTTTTGTACCTGCTTTCATCTTGGACTCCTTCGCAGAGCTTGCGGGATGAAAGGACAGAGTTCAATCTCGGTCTTAGGATGCTAGCGGGATGTATCTAAACTTTAAAAGGCCATACATGGTGAGTTCATGAGTTATCTTTTTGTGATCAACGTGGGGACAACCGCAGCTATGTTCGGGATCATTTGGATCGTTCAGCTGGTTCAGTATCCGCTTTTCGCTGGCTTGAACTCTCGAGATTTTCACAGCTGGCATCGGTTTCACTCCAACCGAATTACCTACATCGTTGCGCCGCTCATGATCGGAGATCTCATCGCCTCTGGGGCACTTGCTTGGTTTTACCTAAACATTTGGAGTTTAGTACTACTTGGACTCACCATTGGAGTTTGGTTCGCGACCTTCACGATCAGCGTGCCGATCCACGCGGCGCTCGAAAAGGCCACCAACAGTTCCGAGATAGAGCGCCTCATCCGGCGTTTGGTTTCGACGAATTGGATTCGAACGGCACTTTACTGTTTGAAGCTCGTCATCTTACTTGCCGGGACCGGGTCATACTTTGAGAAGATAATCTAGTCCACCTTCAATGGCGGCGACTTGAGCGTCGATGCAAATCTGATCCGTGACCTTCGGGCTATCAGGATAAACTTCCGTTGTTGTGACATACTCCGCGTTCGTGAGACCGGCGCAGAGGAAGAGTTTCTTCACAGGATAGTGGATAACACCTTCTTGCTCCATGCGACTCCCGATGAGATTTCCATTTTCATCGGGGAGTGCGATGTGGGTGATTTTTTTAACCGCCGCTATAATCGCCTTCTGAAACTCCGGCTGTGGATGATCCGCATCGCCGACCGTGTAAAAGCCATCGGGGATCTCGGAGAATTCGATCGTAATTCCGTCTCGCTTCTCGAGGGCGGGCCGAAAAACGGTGTTGTCGGTGTCGGTTGTTTCGTGAAGATCGAAATGCGCGTAAGGTTTTAAATCACCGAGAGCTTCGATGAAAAGCTGGCATTCTTCCGCGGGGCTCTCGTTTCGAAACGAACGGTTGGGATCAATCGCCTTCGCGTTCCATCGATTGATGGTCTCATACGACCAGGGACTGATGCAGGGAGCGCAAAAGAAATTGAAATGCCTTTCGTACCGCGCGGCGGAAGCTTTGAAGAATTCGATTGCGCCATGCACGCCGCTCGTCTCGTAGCCGTGAACTCCGCCGGTGATGAGAATTGTCTTCTTTGCCGAATCGAAAATCCGTGTTCTCAACGAGAAGACCGGATATTTTTCGGGATTCATAGAGAGGGCGCCGTATTGCGAGACCTCAAATCGATCCGAGAGTGCACGAATTTTGGTGACGACTTCGTCTTGGTAAGATCTCTGGATCTTTTGTTCCGAAAACCACTTATCAACTTCGGCTTGGCTCCATTTCATCTTTCATCTCTCCTGCGTGAGAAGAAGAAGAGGTCACTTCTTCTTCTCACATCAGTCAACTAGAAATGGCGCCTGATCAGTCTCACTCGGCTAACGCATCGGGGAAGGAGGCCTTTA
>SXSP01000251.1 GCA_005792225.1 Bdellovibrionales bacterium
CCGCGAGCACTCCAAGTGCCGGGTGACCGCCAAGGATGGATCCTGGTGGAAGCTCGAGAATTCGGCGGGCTGTTGCATGGCGGGTCTCGATTTGATGGAGAGACAAGTCGTCTTGCTCAAAGGCGCATCGTATGGTCAGCGACACGTACGCTTGGCCGACGAGGAAAACTGCCGAATCCAGATTCAGCCGGGACCACTGGCGATGAACGATAACGTTGTCGATTCCGGGAGTGCCCCGTACGACTGGACGGGATCGAGTCTCCTTCGGGTTGAGATGAACACGTATTATCTCAACAGTCAGAATCGCGAACTCATGAAGCTTGCTTATCGTGATAAAAATCCCTCACCCAATCACGCGGTCCAGCTCACACTGGCGGATCGTGTTTTCGATTTCCAAGTTTCTTTAGGATATGATTTTGACCCCGCCGATGGTGTCGTTGAAGACGAGGGCAATTCAACGGACGAATATCTCTTTAATTCAAGGTCATCGGTGGAGCGTTTCGGAGTCGGTCATTTTCGAGATGCGACGGCTGCGTCGCTTCGGATGGTCGGCATGAGCGTCGTGCTCGGATCGCCGGTCGCGGAGCCTCAGCAAGTCGGGGTGGCGAGAATATTGGATGGTCCAGAACGGCGCGAGCCTCGTTGGAGGCTTGTTCCGAGCGAGGCGAAATTCGCATTACGAACCCTTTACCTTTTCCAGTGAACAAGATGAAGAAGACGATGGGGCCAACTCTTAACCTGCGAAAAGAGATCGGAAGTATTTTGCTTCCGATTCTCATCGTCATGTTTTTGGTGAGCACCGTGATTTCCACCTTCTTCACAACTTCGGGAACGAAGGCGGTTCAGTCGGCGGTCTTCACTCGACAAAAGCGTGACTTCTACGCGGCGGAAAGTACCCGCAGCTTGGCCGTCGCGGTCGCGCAAGATTACCTGGCGAGTGAAGTGAAGCCGACGGGGGCCGGGCTCGGTTCAGCGCTTCAAGAAAAGCTTCCGCCCATCATGCCCCAAGGTTTCGTCGTCGAAAACGTGAGGGCCGAGATCATCGCGATGCCGGCCGCTCTCCCGATCCCCAACGGAGCCTTTGCCGGCATGGTCGCGCCGCAATCCACGGTGCGGATCATGTACGACGTCAAGACATCCGTCGATGATGAGCTTCGCGCCGTCACGAGCATCGATGTCACGATGACTCTCGCTCAAGTCGGTCTTTTCCAGTTTATGTACTTCGTTGACCTTGAGTTCGGGGATTTCAACCCGGGTCCTTTGACCATCGTTGATGGACGGATTCATGCGAACGGAGATTTCTGCATCGCGGGTGAGTTCGAAACCGTCGTCGCGAAACTGACGGCCGCGGGGCGGGTGATGCACGGTCGTGACAGTCGCTGCCGCTATCGTTCGAGCGGCGACAACACGTTCGTTTCGAAATCCAATGACATCACGGATACGGCGATCTTGACGACTTCAAACGGCAACGGGTGCACGAAGTGCGGCGGAACCAAACTGAGTTGGTTTGACTACGCGCGCTCCAATTGGAATGGAAACTTGCTCGACAACGCCCACGGCGTGACGCCGCTGAGAATTCCTCTTCCGTCGAATGCGAGGGTTCAGCTCGGAGCCGACGGTGATAATCCAAATCTCGCGATGTCGAACTCGAAGAATTTGCGCTTCCTCGTGGATCCTGTCATTCCCGGGGAGCCGCCCGACGCATCCGAGATGAAGTTCTCTTATAAAGCCGACATCCGCATCATTGATGGTGTTTGGTATCTTCGCAACCCGAGGGCTCCGCTCCTTTGGCCGGGACTCGCGATTTGGTCGGATCACCCAGGTGAGTTCACCGATAAGTGGGGAAACAAAGTTGGTCAGGCTCAGCTTCGAGACCAACTTCAGGTGATTCAATCGTGGCCTGTCAACGGCACGCCTAAGAGGTTTTCTTATTACGAGTACGATCCCGTGGGAAAGACGCTGGTCGGCGGCTCCGAGGGAGTCGTCTCTTACGGAAATCTCGCTCGCACCACCGCTCTTGGAGTACCGAACTGGGAGCCGGGTCAATGGTTGAGCGACGAGAAGAGAAGCGGCATTCGCTTTGCTGATCAACTCTGCGAGATTGATCCCGTTACCAAGAGAAACTACACGCTCTCACAGGCGGGCCCCGCCGTTGTGAGCGCCTTCCAGCCCGTGACGTGCAATCTCGGTTCAAGTCCCTCGGTCGCAGCGGCGCTCTTAAACGGAACTCGCAGCGGAATTCGCGACGGTCATGTTCAACAGCTCCATCCCGTGAGTGCGGAGCGAGTCGCGCGTTCAAAAATCCTCACGACGAATTTTGATCTTCGGCAATTTCAGGCGGCGTTGGCGGACCGATCACCGGGTGAGCTCGGTTCGTACTTCGGTCCCGGAAGTTATATGGGCGCGGATTTCAATGGAGTGGTTTTCATCACGAGCACCTGGCCCGACAGCGATTTGGGGTTTGCTCCTCGCTGGGCCCCCAAGCCTGTTCCTCTCCAAGGAGCGGTGAACGACATCAACCAGATCGACACAACTGCAAAGGCGCAGCAACGAGCGCTCGCATTTCCGTTGTGCTCATCGTCCACCGTGGGCGATGGAGCTGCCGGGCAAGCCTTCGATGGAAGTTTAAAGCCACGATTTAAAATTCCGAACTGCGCGGATTATGGCGCAACCGGTGCGTACCCCAATAGCATTCGCATTATCAACGGCGAGTCGCTCGAGCCCGCGAATTTTAAAGAGGGTTTGAGTCTCGTCTCAAACCTCCCGGTTTATCTCCAGGGACAATACAACACGAAGTCGGTGATCGGAGCGAACGACGCCACCCCATGGCTCTCGTCATTGGTCGCCGGCGACCAGGTCACGCTTCTCTCTGATAACTGGGACGACAGCCTCAGCCCTTGGGATGTGACAACTGGGAATATCAGTCGCAAGGCAGCTTCGACTCGCTATAACTTAGGTGTCATCACGGGTTGGGCGCGATCAAACCCCAGCGTTCAACTTCATTCAGCACCCGCGCTGATGGAAGATTGGCAGGGGCAGGAGTTCACCTTAAACGGGTCCGTCGTTATCGGGTTTTATCCCGTCTATTACAACCATGGGCGCTTCTGGTCTGCGAATCCCAACATCACTTACGCCGCCGGCACGCGGAAGATCTCGTTTGATCGGCACTTCGAATATTCGGCCAACCAGCCTCCGGGATCACCGCTGTTTTATATCAACCAGGTGATCAATTGGAGCGCTAAATAAAATTTAGTTTGTTCTGATTTGGCCGATGGCTGGGTAAATGCGAAACTGAGCCGCGCTGGATTTGTCGTCCCTCATTTGGATGCTGACCACGGTCTCGTCCGAGATGCCGCCGCTCATATTGAAGACAACGTCATTTCGGCCGTTGCTGAATTCCGAGAGCGTGATGTTTTGAGGGATATCAAGTGGCGTGAGGCTCTTGATCGGCGGGCCGGCGAATGGTCCATCACAGCTCCCGCCCGGGCCGGGGCTAAAGGACTCCGCGATGAACTTTCGATCTTCGATCTTCGCGCGAACGCATTCGCGACGTGCGTTCGCCATCGTCCTCGCGTGGACGAGTAAATCCATCACTTTGGCTCGCTCAAGCTCAAATTGCCGGCGTTCCGCCATCGGCATGAAGCTCGACGCACCCACGGCCGTCATCACACTCAAGAGCGCGATGACGATCATCATTTCGGTAAGAGTAAAACCGTTCTCAGACCTACGAACCATGAAAACTTATCGGAATTCCCCGAGGTCCGCTGAACTGCGTTTCAATTTGAAACGTGGAACTCAGGCTTCAGTTGTAGAGTCCTAAGATCAGCTTGGCGACTTTATCGCCCTTGGTATTCTCGTGCGTCTCCATGAACTCCTGGAGAAGCTCCCAGAGCCTCTGCTTGAGCTCGGGCATGCGGGCGCTGTCGACCGAAAATACGAACTGATAGAAAGCACGGTCGCGTTGGGTGAAACCGGCATTCGCTTTTCGTTTCATTTCATCTATCGACTGAAGGAAGCAAGCCTTGGCACCTTCATTTGCGCCGAGATCCTTAAAGAACAACATCGCGTTCGAGGAGGCATATCGCCCGTCGCGCTGGGTGACGACTTCGCGGGCGACAAAGTTTCTGAGAACAACTTCAACTGTCGAAAGCGGTAAGTCCGTTTTCTTTGCAATTTCTTCGGCCGTCGCTCCGATTTCGGGATCGCCCAGGGCCGCGTAGCAGTCGAGCATGTCGCGGCCTTTGCAGATGACGTCGCGGGCCTTATCCTCTTTGATTTTGTTTTCAAGGACCGACCCAAGGCGGTGACGAAGCTCTTGAAGTTTCGCCTCGATTTGATCTTGTTTGAGACCCTCGTGATTGAGTTCTTTTTCTTCCTGCGCGACGAGAAGATGAAAGTAGTTTTTAACTTTCACCGGAAGGCCGAGCGCCTTAACGAGTTTCGGGTAGGAAGCCGGGGAGAGCCTTCGACGACCGTCGATGACGTCACCAATGAAGCTGCGCGAAGAGAATCCAGCCTTGCGAGAGATGGCAGCGATATTGGGTTTTCCGCCCGGTTTAGCCGTTGCGAGAATGGCGCCGGCGATGAAGCCGCGATAGTCTTTCGCCTCGAGGGCGGCCCTGACGAGCCGCTCTTCTTTACCTGCTTGGCTCAGCATTCTCAGTTGCCGACACCAACGCCGTGATCTTGTTTGGCAGCGTCGTCTTTACGCGATTCCCTTTGTTCTTGTTGGTGCTCGGGTTCCGAGGGGGCGGGCGCTTCGATTTGGTGGTCACACTTGAGCTGAACGCCAGAGACAGTTGCGAGCTCCTCTTGGATTTGAACCCAGCCCTGTTCTTCCGCGCAGGCTTCATCGTTGCAAGTTTCAG
>SXSP01000252.1 GCA_005792225.1 Bdellovibrionales bacterium
ATCCAGGTTTGACCGATTTTTTCTGGTTCGCGTCCACGCACTTGTTCTTTACGCATTTCGGGTCGGGATTTTTCACCCGACCGCAGTCCACGGCTCCCATGTCGAGAGCGTTTGCGCCCTTTTCGGCTGCGGTAAAGTCCGCGACCTTCTGTTTAATCACCTTCGCATTGGGATTGTTTACGGAATAAACAAGATAGCTTGAAGGGCCGCCGCAGCGGCTTTCGCCGACTTCGAGCGACTCGCATTCGCCGTCGGCGACGCATTCATCGCCATCCATTTTATTGAGTGTCTCAAACTGCGCCCGGGCGATCACCATCTTGGCTTGAAACTCGGTCTGCTGTTCGGTTGCGGATTTTGCGGCATTCGCGGAAAAAGGCAGGAAGAGTAAGGGGAGCGATAAAAGGATTTTCATCGCTCCATTTCATGATCGATTTTTTCGCGTGTCAATCGAGATCAGGTCAATCCAGATCCGGCGCCTGATCGTCGAAGCTGAGCTTCAGGCTCTTGATGTCGAAGCCCGCGAGGTTCGAGGTTTTCGACGTGAGCTTCATGGCGATCACGAGGTCATTTCGTTTTCCACGGAAGGTCATCGTCGGTTCGGCGGCGGGTTGCGACTTCTCCCACGAGAACTGGCGTGCGGTATAAACATCGTAGATTTGGTTGACTTCGCGCGAGATCACGAACGGAGTCGTATTGCCGCTCAACGAGATCTCCGTGGTCTTCGGCGCTTCGAGCGGGACCGAGGCCGGCGCGCGGGTCACGTTCGGCATTGCCGCCTCGAGATCTGCCAGGACGGGAAGTTCAGTTGCGAAGCCCTGACCGTTTTTGCAGCTGAGAAGCCCGCGGCCATCGAGATGGGTTACGTTTTTGGCCTTTAAACCATCGTCGGGATCGACCGAGAAAAATAGGCTGAGATTGCAAACGAGTTCGTCGGTCCGAGTCTGTTCGCGATCTTGAGCCACGTCTTCGCCGCCGATTCGGAGATCGAGCGTGGAAGCCGTCCGCGCGCGCGCCGCGAGCTCAGCCCGGCCATTTGAAACAAAGGCGAGAACGGCGATCATCACGAAGCCGAAGACGGCAAGAACTCTCAAGACGTTTGCATTCACATTGCACCCCCGACTCGGAAACTTAGCAGGTGCCTGAGCGCTGGAGCTTCGCATTCCCGTAAAGAGAATTTGGCGTTATCTAGAAGGCGTATCGAGGACTTCCCGTAAATCTCCCCGTATTTGTCTTCATTTCTCCACAGGGCCGGAGCTGGACCCGGGCTGAATTGCCCTTTTCGTCCCGTGAAGCTATTCGTTATTTATGAACTCGCCGGGACCGAGCCGTGAGCCTCAGCACTATCGATCCTCTTCTTCCGTCGGCGAACCTGCCAAGAGCGAGAGCGTCTTCCGCAAGGGCGAAAATATCTGGCGGCTCGCGCGCGCCGAACGCATCTCGTTTTTGATCGACGCGAACGCATTCTATACCGCCTTTGTCGACGCGGCCCTGTTAGCTCGCGAGCAGATCTTTGTCGTGGGCTGGGACACCGACAGCCGAACGGAACTTCCGGCGCCTCCGAATTGCCCGGAACATTATCTGACGGCCGAAGGAAAACTTGAACTCGGTCATTTTTTAGCCGCGCTCACCCGCGAGCGCCCCGAATTGCGCGTCCACATCCTCACCTGGGATTTTGCGTTCATCTATCTCTTTGAACGCGAAGCACTCCCCAGTTTAAAATTCAGTGCTCTCGATTCGGATCGTTTACATTTCGTGCTGGACCGCGAGCATCCGGCGCTCGCCTCGCATCACCAGAAGATCGTGGTCATCGACGATGCCGTTGCCTTCTCCGGTGGCCTCGATATCACGCAAAGACGCTGGGATACACCCGAGCATCGTGGCAACGATCCGCGCCGCGTGGATCCCGGCGGCCATAAGTACGGTCCGTTTCACGACGTCCAGATCTGCGTCGACGGGAGCGCTGCTCGCAGTCTGGGTGAAATCGCGAGAGAGCGGTGGAGAATCGCGACCGGTGACGAAGTCGCGCCACCGCAGGAGCCCGGTCATTTCTGGCCGAAGTCTGCGGAAGTTGCGATTCGGTCGATCGACGTCGGCATCGCGCGCACTCTTCCCCTCGGTTACTCGAGCCAAATGTACGGGCATGAGCCCACCGAACCGCCGAGTCCCGCGGTGGACGAAGTTGAGAAGCTCTTTCTTGCCTCGATCGCGCGCGCAAAGAGATTTGTTTACATCGAGAATCAGTACTTCACATCTCCCGTGATCGCCGAAGCGATCGCCAGACGACTGCGCGAGCCCGATGGGCCCGAGTTCGTCATGGTACTCCCAAGGGATCAGACCGGATGGATTGAAGAAAGTACGATGGGGCTCTTGCGCTCCCACGCACTGAAGGTCGCGCGAGACGCGGATCTCTACGGGCGCTTTCGTTGTTATTACCCCGTGGTACCGAATCTCGAGCAAGGTTACGTGAAGGTCCACTCGAAAGTCATGGTGGTCGACGACGAGTTTGCGCGCGTGGGATCCGCAAACTTAAATAACAGATCGATGGGTGTTGATACCGAATGCGATCTCGCGATGGAAGCTCACGGAAGAGAAGACGCGATCCAAGCGATGGCGGATCTTCGTCGATCGCTCCTGGGTGAGCATCTCGGCGTCGATCCGCAAGTCTTCGAAGCCCGTTTCCGCGCGAGTCGGTCTCTCGTGAAAACCGTGGAGTCGTTTCTCGGAGGACCGCGGACCCTGATCACGATGGAATCCCACATTCCCGATTGGGTCGAGAAGATCGCGCCACCACTTGACTGGATCGACCCGAATGCGCCCGGAAGTATTCGCCGTTGGTTCCGCACGAAGCTCGGTCGCCATCCGCTTCTCTGGCCCGCGGTGGGAGTGTTGGTGCTGACGCTATTTGGGCGATTTGTGCTAGGACTCACCCCTCAGGATTTCATCAACGCACCGGCCGCGGTCTTGACTTGGATCAAGTCGTGGGATGCCGATCGAATTTCGGCGGGCCTTGAGAGCATCAAGGGCCAGCCGTGGACCTTGCCGGTCATTCTTGCGGGATTCATCGTAGGGAGCCTGTGTTTTGTGCC
>SXSP01000253.1 GCA_005792225.1 Bdellovibrionales bacterium
GCAACTCTCGGAGAAGACGCCGCCGAATTTCGAGATGCCTTTGTCTCCACGACGACTTCCGCGGTCGCGGGATTGATCCTCAGTTTCGTGGCGGGAACAACTTTCGCGATCTTGCTTTCACTCTCTTCGATTCTCCGGCGTGCCTTTTATCCTTATGCGATCTTCTTCCAGACGGTGCCGATCATTTCGATCGCGCCGCTTCTCGTGATTTGGTTCGGTTTTGGAACGCCGACGGTGATCGCGTCCTCCTTCATCGTGTCTATTTTTCCGATCATCGCGAGTACGCTCCTCGGTCTTCAGTCGACGGACCCCGCGCTCCTTGATTTGTTTCAGCTCTATTCGGCTTCCAGGTGGGATCATCTCGCAAAACTCCGGCTTCCCTTTGCGGCTCCCCAAATTTTTTCAGGCCTCCGGATCGCGGCGGGCCTCGCGGTGATTGGAGCCATCGTGGGTGAGTTCATCGCGGGCGGAGGACTTGGTGCCGTTGTCGACGCGGCAAGAACTCAGCAGCGCATCGATAAGGTGTTCGCGGCCGTACTCATTTCGTCGTTTCTAGGTCTCGTGCTCGTGGGGCTCATCAATCTGGTGAGTTGGCTGACGCTCCGTCGATGGCATGCCTCGGCGCAAAAACGTTGAAAACACCCGTGCTTCCATTCGAAGAGGTATGGTTTAATCGCCCATCATCAAGGGGGCGGTCATCATGTTGCGTACACTCGTATTTTTACCTCTCTTCTTTTTTGCCGTCGCGGCTCAAGCCGAAAATATCAAACTTGCGCTGAACTGGAAGCCGGAGCCGCAGTTCGGTGGCTTCTATGCAGCTCAATCCGGAAATCACTTTAAGAAGCAAGGTTTGAACGTTGAGATTCTTCAAGGCGGAGCGGGAACTCCGGTCGTGCAAATGATCGCCGCGGGCAAAATGGATTTTGGTATCGTCAGTGCCGATGAAGTCGTGATTTCGCAATCCAATGGTGGGGACGTCGTGGCTCTTTTCGCCGCTTATCAAACGAATCCTCAAGGAATCATGACTCGGGCCGAGCGGAAGTTTCAGTCGCTTCAAGATGTCTATGCGGCCGAGGGGACGCTGGCGATTCAGAAGGGTCTTCCTTACGCCCTTTACCTCGAAAAGAAGTTTTCGAAACCCAAGGTTCGAATCGTGCCCTATCTTGGCGGCATCACGAACTACCTGAGCGATAAAAATTACTCGCAACAGTGTTTCATCACGAGCGAACCTCTGGCGGCAGAAAAGAAGGGCGTGAAAACGAAAACGTTTCTCGTCGCCGAAGAGGGGTACAATCCCTACACCACGGTGCTGGTGACACGCGCGGAAGTGATGAAGAAGAACCCGAAACTCGTGAAATCCGTCGTCGATGCCGTCCGCGCGGGCTGGACGGATTACCTGAAGGACCCATCGGCCGTGAACAAACTCATGGGTGAGCTCAATAAATCTATGGACGCCGAGACGTTCAGAGAAAGTGCGGAAGCACAGAAGCCACTCATCGAGACGGCTGATACGAAGAAAAGCGGCCTCGGCACGATGACTGAGGAGCGTTGGAAGACTCTGACTCAACAACTCCTCGATCTGAAGCTCATCAAGAAGGCGCCCGAGGCGAAAGGTCTCTACACAAATTTATGAGAAAACTCTTACTCTCTCTTCTTTTCATAGGGCTCGCAGGCTGCACGTCGATCGCGGAGCGCGTGATCGAAAAGCCGAAGGTGGCTCTCGATAAAGTCAACGTGAGTGATGTTCGAGCCGATGGCGCGACTATCCTTTTCGGTGTTCTCGTTGATAATCCGAATCCGTTTGCTTTGATGGTCGACTCAGTAAAATACGACGTCGAGATCGGCGGTAAACACTTGAGTTCGGGCGTTCTCGACAAAGGGGCGCAGGTCGCGGCGAAAGCTCAATCGATCATCGAGATCCCGGTGGCGGTGAAGTATTCGGATGTCTTCACGGGACTCTCCATGCTCATGAACAACGGAAAGAGCAATTACCGATTAAAGGGCGAAGCGGCCGTCGGTCTCATCACGATTCCGTTTGATCACACTGGGGAACTCAAACTTAAAAAATGATCAAAACACTCTATGCCTTTCGGCACGGCGAAACGGATTGGAATAAACAACAGCGCTTTCAGGGTCGCGTGGATATTCCA
This sequence comes from Bdellovibrionales bacterium, assembly GCA_005792225.1. GTDB lineage: Bacteria > Bdellovibrionota > Bdellovibrionia > Bdellovibrionales > JAMPXM01 > SXSP01. The sequence continues at coordinate 2,151 of SXSP01000253.1, forward strand.
TTGAACGAAACGGGAAGACAGCAGGCTTTGCGTCTTCGCGAATTTTTTAAAGAAAATCCGATCGAGGTCATGCTCTCAAGCGATCTCGGGCGCGCTCTCGAAACGGCGCGGATCGCGATCGGAGAGCAAGAGATTCCGCTCGTGATCGAGCCCCGTATTCGCGAAACGAATCTCGGCGATGTAGAAGGAATGACCCACGAAGAGATCATTCAAAAAATGGGTCGCGAAGTGATCGAGAATTGGCGTTCCATTTCCGCTGAAACACAGGACTCCCGCTTTCCCGGCGGAGAATCAAAGGCCGAACACCTCGCGAGGATCCTCGCGGGTCTCAACGATTTTTTGAAATCAACTTCGTACACGCGTATCGGCGTTTCCACGCATGGTGGCGCGTTGAGGCGATTTCTCCATCACATCCGGCCCGAGCAGACAGAAGGTTTGATGGTCGGCAACTGTGCGCTCTACGAAGTGAAGTTTGATTCCGCGAAGGGTCTCTGGGACGTTGATCTCGAAGCGAAGTGCATCAATCCTTGATCGAACCCAAATCTTCAAGGCGAACGACGCCTCTCTTGTCGAGGACGATGCGGTACAGGAGAGTCTGTTCGCGACGAGGACCGTTTTTTGCGCCGCGCTCAAGCGGTTTGGTGACCGTCTTTACGCATAAATAAAAGTGATAGACCCTGTGCGAACGGAGTTTGCGGAATTGACCGCTGGGATCAAGGTCCGTGATCTCTTTGAAGGGATCATCCATGTGTTTTAAGTAGCGCTCGAAGTTGATGCGCGTATTCTCGTGCAGGGCCTGCGAGAGTGCGTTTTGCCTCGCGTTCGCGAGGCCCGTGGCGTTAACTTCCTGAATTTTGCGGCAATGAAAGATGTCTTCGGGAAGCCGCTTTTCCATTTCACTCGCGCTCGAGGCTTTGCGAAGGCTTGCGACTTCATCCGGCAAATCGCGCGAGGCCATCAGGCGGAACCATTCTTTAGCGACGCCGATACGCTTGTCCTTCGCGAGAAGAAGCTGCTGGTAGTCAGGGAACATCTTAAGCGCTTTTTCTTGGAAACTGTTTTTCGTCCAATCTTTCAATCGGTCACGAAGCGTATAAAAAATCACACCTAAACAAATGACGACGACACCGTTCAGGGCTGCGTCCGTGAAGCTCGATCGGCTGTAGCTCTCGACGAGGGCCGCAACGAGAGCGGCCATCGCCGTACCCAAAGTCGCGGTGGACTCGGTGATCTTTTTTGCCGATTCCCGGCGACTCACGTCGATGAAGGTTTTTGACTGGAAGAATTTCTTCAGGTGACTCATGCGCAAGAGCCGGCGTTCACGATCGAGATCGGTTTCCTCGGTACCGCTTGATGAGCTCGATCCGCCGTTGAACTTCACGCGGTGCTGAGCTTCTTTCTCTTGCAGGCAATCCAATTGGCGCTCAAGTCGTTTTCGAGACTCGGCGTAGAGTTCCGTATGAATCTCTTCTTTCGGGCAGCCGATTTTTCCGAGTTCCGAGCGGATCGTTCCGAGATACTGCACGTAAATCTGACTGACGTATTCATCGAAAAACCCGAAGATCGTCTGGGCCGACTGAAGGGTCGACGTCGCGGCCTCGCGCGCGCGTTTGACCATGTCACTCGCGCTCGCGACTTGCTTACCCAAAGTCTCAAGACCCGCGAGGCTCGCGTGCGCCGGCGTCATCAGAGGGTGCGA
>SXSP01000028.1 GCA_005792225.1 Bdellovibrionales bacterium
AAGAGTGCCTTCCGCGTTCAAGAAAATCGGGAGTTCGCGCAAATCGTTCACCCCGTCGAAGAGCCGGCCGTCATCCAGGAGGAGCCGCCGGTCGAACCCGTCATCGAAGCCGCGCCCGCCGCGCAGACCGAAACGGCGATCGCCGAGTCAGCGCCTGAGGACGACGATGAACTCAAAATCGAAGTCATCGAGCCGCAGATCTTCGCTTCGTTGATCAAGGAAGACTTCGTCGAGACTGACTCGACTCCGTCTCAAAGCCCGGCTCCCGTTCCCGAAGCGATCCCGGGTCCGCTGATGCTCGATGAACTCGACGACGAAGACGAGATCTTCGCTAACGTTTCGCTCAGCAAAGCGGCGACTCGGCTCACGAAGGTGGGTCAGATCCAGCCGCCGAAGGCGCCGGTCGCGACGGTTGCCGAAATCGCGGCGGAGCTCGCAGCGCAGCCGGGCCCGACGCCGGTTCCGCGCAAGAAGAAGGCCGCCGAAGTTAAAATCCGCAAACCCAAGGTCAAGGACGACAGTCCCCAAAGAGGATAAGAGAAGTGATAGACATCACAGGCTTACGCAAGGAGTTCACGGTTTTCGTGATCGAACGGGATCCCACGATGGCGATCTCGCTCGTGGAAACTTTGAAGAGCGTTGGCTATCAGCAAGCTCGGTTTTACCCCACGCTCGCTTCCGCCCAATCGATGATCCAAAGCGAAGCGCCGCACGTTCTCGTGATCGATCACGACGGATTCGAGGCGACGCTCGATAAATTTCTCGTCGACGTCAAAGCGACGAGCCCCGAGACGCTCACGATTCTCGCGGCCTCATCGCGGAAGTTTCTCGACAGTCTTCAATGCGTGAGCCGCACGCTCGCGTACGACACGATCTCGCGCCCGTTCGCGACGACGCTCGAGCTGGTCCAGAAGGTGGATCGGGCTTGTCAGTTTCTCTACTACCAGTTCGAGGGGGAGCAACTTCGCGAGCAAATCGAGGGAGAGGGCGATCTCGCACCCCAAAAGTTCGTCAGCCAACCGACGAACACGACGACGGCCGGAATCGAGGCGATGGATGGAGCCCTCGAAAAACTTTCGCAGACGAAAGATCTTGAGCAAACGGTGCAGATCTTCGTCGATGCCTTAAGCCGCTCGCTCCGAAACGCGCCGATCGCGTTCTTCCGTTACGTGCCGGCGCATATGAGTCTTCTCTTTGCTCAATCGGCCTGGCTCCCCAACGAAAAATTCCGCGGGATCGGGCTCGATCTTAAAAAAGAAGATCCATCGCAAATCTCGTACGTCGTGGAGGGGCCCGGTGAAATGCCGTCTCTCCGCGCGCTCGTGAGGGACGTCTTCAACAAAGAAAAGTTCACGGCGTTTTCGCACGTGAGCGACGGCGAGGCCCTCGGGGTCTTCGTGATCCTCGATCAGGTCAACTTAGAAGAGAACATGCAGGTCAATATCCTGCGGCGGGCCTTCGAGCTCGCGTATAAGCGAAACCTCACGATCAAGGAAAAGCACCTCCTCGATCTGACGGATCCGTTGACGGGACTCGCGAACCGCAAGCAGTTTCTTTCGCGGCTTGAGCAAGAGATGGCGCGCTCGCGGCGAATTCTCATGCCGGTCTCTTTGATCACCATGGACGTGGACGGCTTCTCGGCGCTGAACAGTCGACTTGGCACTCAGCAAGCCGACTCGGTTCTGAAAACGGTCGCGATGATTTTAAAGCGCACCACTCGCCTCAACGATATTCTCGCGCGAGTCGGTCCTGACGAGTTCGCGTGTTTGCTCCCGCACACGGGCCACGAAGGGGCGGCGATCAAGGCCGAACGTCTTCGCATTCTTTTGGAGTCGACGAAGGTTCCGCTCCTGGAAGGTCTCGGTCTCGGCCCCATTCGCGTGAGTTGCGGGGTGAGTGAGTACCCTTCGTTCTGTGGTGACGGGGAGGGGTTGATTCAGTCCGCCGACGAAGCCATGGTACAAGTGCGCAAAGCCGGCGGAAACCGAGTTGGCCTCGCGGCCGCACCGATCGGATTCAAGATGGACTTTACGCCTCGCTTAGCAGAAGATTCCTCGAAGTTCGCAGCGAAGGGGGCGAGGTGAGTGGCAAAGGGCAAGAAGGGCTGCCTCTCCATAGATTAACTTGGGCTGAAGTCGACTTGAATCGGCTCAAACGAAACTTTACGCGCCTGAAGGGTCTAATTCCTTCAGGCTCTTTCTTTTGTCCCATGATCAAAGCTGACGGGTACGGTCATGGCGATGTGGACTGTGCGCGAGCACTCCGCTCGCACGGGGCCACTCATTTGGGAGTGAGTCTGGTCGAAGAAGGTCTAAAAATTCGTGCATCGGGCGATCACGGGAGTCTTCTGACTTTTGGGGTTTTCGAGGGTGTTGAGAGCGCTCGCGCTGTTGTCGAAGCGAAACTCACTCCCGTCGTCAGTGAATGGCAACAACTCGAAGCCTTGAGCGAAGTCGTTCGTGGGTCGCGCTACAAAATACACATCAAGTTCAACACGGGCATGAACCGTCTGGGCTTCGAGAGCGAAGAAGCTCCGAAAATTCGGGAGTGGTTCGATCGTCACTCCCAGTTTGAGCTCGAAGGTGTGGGCACCCATCTTCTTCGCGGAGATGATGCGGGCGTGCCCGGCGGAGAAAGTGAATCACAGTTCGTAAAGTTCGCGCAGGCGTTTGAAGCCTTTCGCGGAATGGGTGCGGCTCCTCACGCTCTTAATTCGAGCGGCGCGGTGAATCTCTCAAAACGTGTTCACGAAAAAAAGGAGCTCGGTCGGGGAGTTATTTGGCCCGTCGGCGCGCGACCGGGAATCGCCCTCTACGGCGTTCATCCCACGAACGACGAAAACGCCGACATCGGACTTGAACCTGTCTTGAGCCTCAAGAGTCATCTCGTCGAAATTCGGCGCATCAAAAAGGGCGAGCGAGTTTCGTACAGTGCGACTTGGCGAGCGGGACGCGATTCTTTGATCGGCGTCGTTCCGGCTGGATATGCCGACGGAATATTCCGGGCTTATTCGAATAAAGCTTCGGTTCTTTGCCGCGGTGTTCGTGCGCCCATCACAGGAATCGTCTGCATGGACTTTTTTATGATAGACCTGACCGACGTCGAGGCCATGACAGTCAATGGAAGTGGCTCGATCACGCGCGGTGAGGAGATCGTGATCATCGGCAGCCAGGCTAAGGATGAGATTCGGGCATCCGACCTGGCGGCGATTGCAGAAACTATACCTTACGAGGTCCTGACTCGCCTCACTGTTCGCGTGCCAAGGGTGTATACTTAAGCTGATCCACGCAACCCAAAGGGTTTAGGCAGCGGTGAGCTACAGCGAGCGACGCGAAAGTTTTAACAGAGCCTTTGATGGCTTTTTCCTCTGGCTTCTCAGCCGGGCGCGCGCGTTCATTTCGGAAACGGGCGAACTCGTTCTCTTCGGCTGGCACGCCACCAAACTCTCGTTCTCGCGACCCTACCGATTTGAAGAAACCATCTCGCACATGGAATTCATCGGTAACAAATCCGTTCAGATCATCGCTCTCTCGGGATTCTTCACGGGTTTGGCGCTCGCCTTTCAAATTTATCTCGGCTTCAAACTCGTCAATGCCACGAGTCTCGTCGGTCCGACGGTGGCGCTCGGAATTTTCCGTGAGCTCGGTCCCGTTCTCACGGGGCTCATCGTTTCCGCGCGGGCGGGTGGGGCGATGGCCGCGCGACTTGGAACCATGCGCGTGACCGAGCAAATCGACGCGCTGGAAGTCATGGGCGTGAATCCCATTCAGTATCTTGTAAGTCCTCGCGTGATCGCGGCGGTCATCGTGATGCCGCTCCTCTGCGGTGTCTTCGACTTTGTCGCGATGACGGGTTGCTGGCTCATCACGGTTAAACTCCTCGAAGCTGATGAAGCTCAGTTTTGGTTTCGCACTTCGCTGTGGCTCGAACCCTTCCATATATATGAGGGACTTTTTAAGGCGGCCGTCTTCGGCTTGTTCTTCGCGGTTATCTGCACCCATCGCGGCTACACGACCAAAGGCGGGGCGGAAGGCGTGGGATCGGCCACCAATCGCGGCGTCGTCCTCAGCATGGTCATGATCATCGTACTCGACTTCTTCGTCACGAATCTCTTGAACGTCATGTACGCGGTCAAGGCGGCTTTATGGTAGGTCAGCCGCCAAATCGCGAACTTGACAGCCTCATGGAGAAGCAAGCGGAAGACGCGCGTAACTTCAAAAACAAGTACGCGATCGAAATCGCCGACGTGAAAAAATCGTTCGACGGAAAGGAATTCGTTCTTCAAGGGATCGACCTCAAGATCCCGAAGGGCGAGATCACGGTGATCATCGGGTACTCGGGAACGGGTAAATCGGTACTGCTCAAGCATATCCTCGGGCTCTTGAAACCCTCTAGCGGCTCCATCAAGGTTCTCGGCGAAGAGATCGCCGACAAGGACGTCGAGGAACTCACGAAGCTCCGACAGAATTACGGAATGCTCTTTCAGTATGCCGCCCTCTTCGATGATATGACGGCCGTCGAGAACGTGATGTTCCCTCTGAAGGAACATCGCCGCGATTATTCGAAGGCAAAAATGTTGGAAATTGCACGAGAGCGCCTGAAAGATTCAGGACTCGATGAGAAGCACTTTAACAAGTTGCCGGCGGAAATGAGCGGCGGTATGCGTAAGCGGGTAGGTCTCGCTCGGGCTCTGGCACTTGATCCAGCGATCTTGATCTACGACGAACCAACGACCGGACTTGATCCGGTGCTGACCGAAATGGTGGATAATCTGATAGTCAGCACCCATAATTTAAAGAAGGGAACAACCTCGATCGTGGTTTCCCACGATCTCTTCGCTGCGTTCCGCATCGCCGACCACGTCGCGATGCTCGACAGCGGAAAGGTTCTTCTCTTCGGAACGCCCGACGACTTCTTGAAATCGGATATCGATCTCGTGAAGCGATTCGTCTCTAAGGGCGTCAGACGCGAGCTGCAACCGAAAGATGGCGAGAGCCAAAAAGACGTGAGCAGCAGAGAGTAGAGAGAGTAGATAAAATGGGATTCTTCGCGGCGCCTGAATTCAAAGTCGGCCTCCTCGTGGTGATCGTTTCCTCGATCATCGCGGGCATGTCGCTGAAGGCGAGTAACAACGCGGCTTACCTCGGAAGCTCCAAGGAAGCTTGGTTCTACATCGACGACGCCAGCGGCCTCGTTAAAAATTCTTACGTGAAGATGGCCGGTATCGATGTCGGAACCATCCGCGACATCAAACTCGAAAACGGCCAGGCTCGCGTTGAAATGTTCTTGAAGGGCGACCTCCCACTCACGAAATCATCTCGGGTCGAGATTAGGCCTAACGGGATCCTGGGTGATAAGCACGTCGAACTCATGTCGGGCGATCCACGCGATCCGCCGCTTCGAAGCGGCGAGCAGATCCTCGTCGTCGATGACCGCGCGTCGGTCGATCGCTTGATCGGCGAAGTCTCCAAAATCACGAAGTCGCTCAGTGCCGTCGCGGAAAACATTCGTTCCGCCACCGACGGGGATACGGACAAGCCGCTCGGTCGCATCATCGGCAATATCGAACAGATCACGAGTGACTTCGCGGACCTCTCGAAAAATCACAAGGGTGAAATCGGAGAGATCATCACCAACCTCCGCGAAACCACGGCGGCCCTCAACGAACTCGTCAACGACGACACGCAGAGTGGCCTGAAAAGCTCACTTCAGGCGACGTTGAAGCGCCTGGATAATACGATGAGAAACGTCGAGGAAATCAGCGGCAAGCTGAACCGCGGCGAAGGCACGATCGGTAAGCTCATCAATGATGAAACGACGGTCGAAGAGGTCAACAACGCGGTCGCGAGCATCAACAATTTCCTCGATGCGGGAAACAAGATGCAAACCAGCCTCGACTACCATTCGCACTACTTGATGAATGGCGCCGACGCGAAGTCGTACCTTTCGGTGAAGATCCAGCCCGGCCTCGATCGTTATTATGAGCTCGGCATCGTCGACGATCCGATCGGAGTCGCGGAACGCACCACGACAACAACCACCGTCAACGGTGGACCCGAGACGGTCACGCGCGAGAGCAAGCGCTTTCAAGATCGTCTGAAATTCACCGCGCTCTTCGCGAAGAACTTCTACGACTTCACGCTGAAGGGCGGCATCATGGAGAGTTCCGGCGGCGTCGGCGTCGACTACTTCCTCCTGAAGCGGAACCTTCGACTTTCTCTTGAAGCCTTTGACTTCTCCGACTTGAATCTGCGAGCATCCGCCCGGTACACCATCTTTCACGGGATCTATGTCACCGGGGGCGGCGAAGACTTGGCTTCGAAGCGGGGCAAGTCCAGCGCGTTTGTCGGAGCGGGACTCTTCCTCACGAACGACGACCTGAAGCTCCTTTTGACCAAGATGCCCTTTTAAGAGGCTCCTCGAACTGGATCCTCTTGTCAGAGGAGGATCTATGTTCAAAAACGCCCTCGTCAGCGTCTCAGATAAAACCGGCCTTGTTGAATTCCTGAAACCCTTCGTCGCCAAAGGACTGCGCGTTCTCTCGACCGGCGGGACACTGAAATACCTCCGCGAAAACGGAATTCATGCCGTCGAGGTCTCCGAGCAAACGGGCTTTCCGGAAGTCATGGACGGGAGAGTGAAAACTCTCCACCCCAAAATCCACATGGGTATCCTCGCCCGACATGAGAACAAAGAAGACGCCGCGCTCCTCGCGAAAGAAAAGATCGAACCCTTTGATCTCGTCGTGGTGAACCTTTATCCGTTCGAAGCGGCGCGCACGAAGAACTTGCCGGATCATGAATTGATCGAGTTCATCGACATCGGTGGCCCGAGCATGCTGCGGTCGGCGGCGAAGAGCCACGATCGAATCGCCGTCATCTGTGATCCCGCGGATTACTCGTGGATCGCGGCGAAGGGCGAGCTCACGTATGCGGACCGTCGGAAACTCGCATCGCGGGTTTATAGCCACACCTCGAAGTACGATGACCTGATCGCAAAAACATTAGCCGCCGAGGAAGATCTTGAAGGACCCTTGGGCGATACCTTGGTCGGGAGACCCGTGACCGAACTTCGTTACGGCGAAAATCCGCATCAAAAAGCTCTCTGGTACCGATTGCCGGAAGCAACTTCGGGCCTCCATGATGCGAAGATTCTCCACGGAAAGCCCCTTTCGTATAACAACATTCTCGATCTCGATGCCGCGATCGGAACCGTCAGCGAGTTCCGGGAGCCGGCGGCGGTGGCCGTCAAACACAACAATCCTTGTGGAGTTGGGACCGAGACTTCAGTCCTGGGCGCGGTCGTTCGGGCGATCCAAGCCGACCCGGTCAGCGTTTTTGGCGGAATCATTGCGGTAAATCGTGTAATCGACCTTCCCGCCGCCGAAGAAATGGCTAAAATATTCTTAGAGTGCATCGTTGCGCCCGGTTTCGCGCCCGAAGCCCTCGAACGTCTGAAAAAGAAAAAAGACTTACGCTTGCTCGAGTGGACGGAACTCACGAAGGCGAGCGCCGGTCGCCAATTCCGCTCGGTGAGCGGAGGCTATCTGGTTCAGACGGCAGATCAGACGAGTGAGTGGAATGACGCGTGGAAAGTTCTCGGCGTTCAACCGACGGCCGAGGTGAAGCGTGACCTGATGCTCGCTTGGAAGACGTGCGCGCGATTGAAAAGCAACGCGATCGCCATCGCGGCGGGCGGAAGAAC
>SXSP01000254.1 GCA_005792225.1 Bdellovibrionales bacterium
AAATAGCCGCAGCGAAAAGAAAAACCAAAGCCAAGCTGGTTCCCAAAAAGTGCAGCCGGCGGTTCCAGGGATGACGGTGCTCGTGCACATAGAATGACCAGAAATCATCGAACTTCCGGGGCGAATTCTTATCCATTCGCCGACCTTAGCACTCCGTCTGCCGGAGGCAATTTTTCCTTTCTCCGCACAGCGCCAATATTTGCGTTGATTCTTTTGTCCGCCTGAAAGAAAAGAAACCAACGACTTTGTCTTTGGATTTCGGAGTGAGAGTTCTGATGGGCCATATCGACAGCGCATTACCGGCTTGTTATCGCCAAGACCTGACGACCCCGGCGGTCGTATTCGGCGGCCTCTTCATCGCGGCAGCTACCCTTTGCGGCACCCTTGAGATGGGACGCGCTATCTCGCCTGTCGTCGAAGAAGTTCAAGTCATCGGCGATGAACATGCCATCGGGCCGGGCGGCTTCGACCCATACGCTGTCGAATGCCAACAAATCACCGACAAGAACGGAAACCTTCGTTTCCGCCTCGCATCGGCGAGCAGCCACTGCACTAAAAAATCTGTTCATTAAGTCTTTTCGACTGTTCAGTGAAAGCCGAGTGCCTTCTCGGTCACGGCCGCGTTCTTCAAGAGATTTCGGAACGGAACCGGCGCTGATTCTTCATTCAGCGCGAACCCGGGCGCACCCGTCGAACCACTGATCGACCACTTCAGCTTTTTAACCTGCGGGTAGTCGACACTGACCACGCCACTCAAAATATGATCCCGAGCAAAACCGCCCTCGCTCACGAAACGGATCTGACCGGAATCAAGTGCCCCTTGAGCTTTCTCCCACTGAAACCCACCTTCAACCGGAATGCGGCCGAGGACTTCAACGTCTTGCAAAACTGTTTGGCCATCTTTCTTCGCGACCTCACGACCGAAAAACAGCGGCCGCGCGGCGGTGAGAAGAACCGAATCGTCGGTTAAGAGCATCTCTTTCGTCGAGATCTTCAGTTGGACTCCGCCCTTTCCGCTCAAGGAAGGCTGCAGGCTGAGGTCTTCGAAGTTCCACAAAGGTGATTTAAATCCCTTCATCCTGAGATTGCCATTGAGTGCTGCGAGCCCACCGTTCTTCAGCTGTCCCTTGACCTCCCCCGACAAATTTTCGAGGTTTCCTCCGAGCATCACCCGCTCGACATTTTCAGCCAGCCGGAGGCGCTCAATTTGGAGGGCGACCTGGCCCTCCTCCGCACGTTTGGCGATATCGAATTTCACGACACCCTTGAACTCCCCGCCCTGAATTTCAACCGCAGGAATCTCGCCGGCGATGCGCCCGTCGTCATGGAGTTCGGCCTTTGCAGTGAGCGAGTCAATCGTCTGCAAAGCGCGAACGCTGCGGTTGGAAAAGCGCAGTTGAAGCCCCTTCAAGCGACCCGCGAATTGGGCGGTGTTCTCGCCCGAAACATCGAGGGTGCCGTCGAGCCGTCCGTATTCGGTCGCGATTCCGTCGAGGCCGTCGATCGAAAACGTTCCGAGGATCTGCTTCATGTCAGCGGACTCGAGTTTCGCCTGAAAAGGCTCCCAACGTCCCTCAGGCAAACGAGTCGCTTGCGCCACTTCGATGTGCGTGCCATTGCCCTGAACTAAACAATTTTCGAGTTTGAGAGGGCTCGTCCTGACTAAACCTTGAAACTTGCCGCGGATCGAGGCGTCGCAGTTGAGCCAAAGAAACTTTGGCTTCATTTCTCGCTTAATCACCGCCACTCGCGTGAGGAGCGGCACGAGCGTCGAAAGCGGAACACTCACCAGCTTCATTCGCGTGTCGATCTCCAGCTGGCGCTGAGGAGCGGGCGAAAGAATGGCATTTCCCTGCAGACTCCCCTCTGAGAGCCGAGCTTTCAACTGAATCTCGGCGCGGTTCTCCCGTACTTCCGCGGCGAGAACTAAGTCCGGTAACTGTTCACCGTGGGTGAGCTCGGGAGGCACCCGCAAACTCGCGTTCGCGTGGACGAGCGGCTCTTTGGAGTCGAGTTCGGCCTCGAAAGAATCCAAGTAAACTTGTTTATTTCCGTTTTCGAACTTCAGGCTAATTCTGCGAAATTCGAAGCCGCGAATGAACTTCCGGACCGTCTCGAGTTGATCGGGCGTCCACCAGGGTCGTGCGGAGTTCGCATCCTTCTCGTCCCGCGCGGGTTCGGCATTTCGTGAAGGTTCCGCGGCCACGGCGGCGACGCTGGACTCCCCTTTCTCGCATTGTCCTTTCAGACGATCGAGATCAACGATGAGATCATCCGCGCCGAGCACACCCACGGCGAGGCGCCCCGCGAAGAGTTGACTGAGTCGCAGAGGCACGCGCAAGCGCGCGATCGTGAGCGCGGGCTCGGTCTGGCATTGGGGAGCCGCGATGAACCGCACGCCGATGAGTTCGACCGCGAGTTGCGGTACTGATCCGTCGGCGAGTCTTAAGACGGCGTCGTCGAACTCGACCGCCATCTTGGTTGGCTGGCGCTCCAGCGCCGCCTCGATCCAAGCGTGCAAGCGAGCCGGTGAAAAATAAAGTCGAACCGAAAGGCCGGCGATGGCCGCAAGAAGGCAAGTGAAGAAGAAGATCTTCCATCCCCTGCCGCTGTTGACGTATTTCGGGCGCAGCAAATCGCGCTGCGCTTTCGCATCATGGTGGTTGGGTCGTCCCAAAGCTCGGCTCCTTAAGTCGTGCTGAACATCATCGCCCGTGAAAAGCGAGAATGTCCAGAACTGGGAGCCGACGCCAAATCACTTATATTCGAAGTTGACGACTTCGTACTCTTTGTCGGCCTTCGGGCTCTTCACCACGACCGAGTCGCCTTTGACTTTACCGATGAGCGCGCGCGCGATCGGCGAGAGAATGGAGATCTTGCCTTGTTTGACGTCGGCCTCATCGATGCCGACGATTTGGTACGAAACTTCCTCATCCGTTTCGAGATCAAGGAGAACCACGGAGGCGCCAAAGACGATTTTTTCGCTCTTGATCTGAGATGGATCTACGACTTCCGCACCCGCGAGTTGGCCCTGAATCTCGGCGATGCGACCTTCGATCATGGCTTGACGCTCTTTAGCTGCGTCATATTCCGCGTTTTCGCTGATATCGCCGTGAGAACGAGCTTCTTCGATCGCCTTAATGACGCTCGGGCGCTCGATCGTGATCATACGTTTCAACTCATCCTCGAGCTTCGCTTTGCCGAAGATGGTGATGGGCAACTTATCAGTCGAAATTTTATCAGAGGCCATTGGCGCTCCTCACTCGCGTAAAGCATGTGCGTAAAGAATGAACTTCGCCTCAACGGCGTCCAAACCTCGGATTTTACCCCAGTTAGGTCTAGCCTTCAACTACAGAGACATCCTAGCCATTGACCCTGAAGAAGAAAGGAAATTTGACTGCGCGGCGGGGCCCGATATCCTGATGAATATGCAAAATTGACCGTTTGAGCGATCAAACGCAAACCCGCGAACTGGTTTAAGAAATTCAATGATCAATGAGTTGGTCCAAAAGCTGCTTGCAGCCCGAAGCGTCGTTCTCTCCACGCACCGCAACTGCGACGGCGACGGCATCGGCTCGCAGCTCGCACTCCTCCATGGTCTAAAGAAACTTGGAAAATCCGTTCGCATCTTGAACGTCGACTTGCCGGCTAAGAAGTACCAGTTTTTGAAAACCGAAAAATGGATTCAAGCTTATGACAGGACGCACGATGAGCTACAGCCGACCGACCTCGCCCTGATTCTCGATACCAACGATTGGCGACTCGTCGAACCACTCTTCGGTGAACTTCGAAAAAAATGCGGCGAAGTTCTCTTTATCGACCACCACCCGATCTTGAAGACGGGACCGGAGCCGACGGCGGGATCATGGATCGACGTCGATGCCGCGAGTACGGGTGAGCTCTGCTACCGACTTCTCAAGGCACTCTTCACGGAACGGAACTTGGAATTCGACTCTGAAATCTCGCGCGCCCTCTACACGAGCATCGTTTTCGATACGCAGCTCTTTCGATACGTGCGATCGGCGCCCAACAGTCACTTGATCGCGGCTGACTTGCTCAAATTCGAGCGTCATCCCGAAGAGGTCCATCATCATCTCTTTGCGACCTACACGGTCGAAAAGATGGTTTTTCTCACGCGTGCGCTGGCCGGGATCGAGTATCGTGCCGAGGGCAAACTCGCCTTCATCCGGCTCGACCGCGAGGCTCTGCGCGGTCTTCAACCCGATGACAGCGCCGACGTGATCGACATGGTGATGAATATTGAATCCATCGAAATCGCGGCCCTCTTGCGCGAAGATGGGCCCGGAGAATTCAAACTTTCTCTTCGAAGTAAAGGCCGAGTGCCGGTGCTTCCCGTCGCCGAAAGCTTCGGTGGCGGAGGCCATCGGAACGCAGCCGGCGCCTACATCAAGAACGCGGGTGACTTTGGGATTCTGCGCGAAGAGTTGCTCACCGCCCTCGAGAAAAGCCTGAGGACCCACGAGTGAAGCCCAACGATCGAAACAAGAAGCGCGAAATCATTTGTCTCTGTAACAACGTCGCTCGCGAGACAATCGAGGAAGCCATTCGCTCCGGCGCCGATACGTTGAATAAGATTTTCGATAAGACGATGGCGGGTGTTGGTCCATGCGGCGGCTCTTGTCGCCGGAAGCTCGGACCGATGCTCGATCATTACTTAGAGACGGGAAATTTTCCTGAAGTGCTCAAAGAAGATAAACGCGGAAAAAAGCGTTAAGGTTTCTCAGCCAGCCGATATTTCAAAATACTCTCAATGTCCCAGCGGCACGTCCCGCACGATGTACTCGCGCTCGTCGCGCGTTTGACTTGATCGACCGTGTGACATCCGCCGATGATCGCACTGTCCACCACGGCCGCCGGAACTCCCCGACAGTGGCAGAGTTCCTCGTCTTTGTAAGGAAATTCCCAGCGCCCCTGCGCACGCAGAATCAACTCCCGCATGAGAATGGCAGAATGGGTTTGGCCTCCGGGGAGCGGAAGTTCGGCGAGTTGACCTTTAAAGCGAGGGCGCCATTCCGCCATTAATTTCAGAAACTCCGTGCAGCCGCTTCCGGTCAGGGTCGACGTGAGGATTTCTCCCGCTTCGGAAACCTCAAGCGAAAGATGCACGGAATCACGAAACGCGAGCCGAACCTCAATTTGAAGCGGAGAAGATGCGGGAGCTAAGGCTTTGGCGCCGGCAGACTTTGAAGCGGAAGACATCGTGAATTCAGTCTCTCACGCGGTCATTCGCGCTCGCCAGGGCCTAGGACTTTTCCTGGATCTGGGGTTTTGAGTCTAGCCAATTTCCACCTGGACGAGAGGCGTGCGCGAAAAACCATTGCGAAGAGCCCGGCGAAGTAGCTAGATACGAACGAGAGGAAGAGCGATGAACGTCCAAGACCCCAAAGGCATCGAAGTCAGAACCGTTCGCGCGCTGAAGGACAACTATTGCTATTTAGTTCATCGCGCGGGTTCAGCCCTTTGTCTGGTGATCGACACCTCCGAATTCGCGCCTATTCAAGACGAGCTTGAGCGTGCGGGCCTCCGCCTGGGTCTCATCCTGAACACGCATCATCACGGTGATCACGTCGATGCGAACGAGGATCTCGTGCGGCGTTGGGATGCTCCGGTTTACTGCTCATCGCACGACAGATCCCGCATTCCGAACGCCGTGCGCGGGCTCGATGATGGAGAGACGTTCGAGTTCGACGGAATGGAAATTCGTGTTCTTGCGATACCGGGTCACACGCGTGGTCAGATCGCCTACTACTTTCCGCAGGCGGCTTTACTCTTCGTCGGCGACACGCTCTTTTCCATGGGATGCGGACGCTTATTCGAGGGCACTCACGAAGAGATGTGCCATTCGCTCGAGAAAATTTCTTCGCTTCCTCCGCAAACCCAAGTTTTCTTCGGTCACGAGTACACCGAAAAAAATGGCGCCTTCGCGCTCAACGTGGAACCCGACAACATCTGCATTCACGCGCGACTGCGCGCCGCCCGCGAGTCGATGAGCGCCGATCGACCAACGGCGGCCCCGACGCTGGCCGAAGAAATGCGCGTGAATCCCTTTCTTCGTCTCAAGTCGCCTTCGATCCGCCGCCAATTAGGGCTCGAAGGCGCTCGCGACATTGAGGTTTTCGCCTCTCTCCGCCGCCTGCGCGATGTCTTTCAAGGTTAGAACTCGTCGTACTTTCGATTGCTCCCCCGACTCAACTCGACGGGGTATTTCGCGGCATTTTTTTGGATTTTGAGTTCGAGTGCCTGGCGCAAATCGACCTGGTATCGGCCGGCCATCCGGAGAAGAAAGAAGAGCACGTCGGCGAGTTCGTCTTCGATTCTTTCCCGCTGGTTGGGATTGACGAACATCGATTCGACCTCGGGCACCGATTTAAAGCGAAACAGATCCAAAAGTTCTGAACTCTCGGTCACGAGACCGATCGCGAGTTCCTTGGCGTCATGAAATTGATCCCAATCACGAGCTTCACAAAAGTCGGCAATTCGTTTCTGAAATTCTTCGAGGAGCAAATCGTTCGGCATGGCGTGACTCCTTGTCGCTACTTCCTTAGCACGCTTGTGAGGTTCTGATCACAGATTTTAACTGGTCTTGCGAATCGCTCCCCACGGCTTCTATTTTGAGCAAGCTAGGGAGCCCGTCGATGCACAATCCAACCACAATTTTTAACGACTTCCGATCGGCATGGTCGACCACCGAAAATCTTTTCTCGGCTCTGAAAACCGAGGATTCTTTGCTCGCGGCACCGGAACACGGGCTGAGACACCCCTTGGCATTTTACCTCGGTCACGTCGCGGTTTTTTACGTGAACAAACTTCGGGCCGCAGGGTTGATCCGAGAAGGAATTCATCCCCTCTTTGAAGAACTCTTCGCCATCGGGGTCGATGAGCACTCCTGGGACGACATGACCAAAAACTCGCGCTCTTGGCCCAGCCTCAGCGCGATCAACGATTATCGAGAAGAAGTTTACGCACTTGTCAGCCAGGCGATCTCACGAATCGAAGACGCCGCCTTCGACGATACCAACCCGGAGTGGGCGATTCTGATGGCGATCGAGCACGAAAGAATTCACATCGAGACGACCTCCGTCCTCATGCGCGAAATTCCACTCGTCAACTTCCGCGCACCCGAAAATTTCCCGACTCTCCACCCGTCGTCGAAGGCAGCTCCTTCACTCCATCCAAAGGCGGGAGTCGATTATCCAAAACCGGAATGGGTCGCGGTGAGCGGAGGCGAAGTTCGTCTCGGAAAATCTCGAAATTGCTCCAGCTTCGGTTGGGACTGCGAATATGGCGAAGCCTGGCGATTTGCCGAGCCGTTTGAAGTCTCCAAGTACCTCGTCTCAAACGGCGAGTTTTATGAATTCGTTTCTGACGGCGGCTATACGGACGATTCCTATTGGACGGACGAAGGCGCCGCGTGGAGAAAATTCCGAAACCGCAACTCACCGCAGTTTTGGGTCGATGGCGGCCGCAAGCTTCGCACCTGTTTCGAAGAGATTCCGATGCCGTGGAGTTGGCCCGTCATCGCGAATTTCCACGAAGCAAAGGCTTTCGCCAATTGGCGCACGAAGAACGACTCCGCGCCGGTTCGTCTCATGACCGAGAGTGAACATCACCGAATGCGCACCGTCGTTGGCCCGCGTGCGGTATCGACCGCGAATTTCGATCTTCGCTTCGGCTCTGAAGCGCCCGTCGACCGCGACACCAGCCTTCCGATCTGCGATGTCGTAGGCAACGTCTGGCAATGGTGCGAAGATATTTTTCTTCCGCTCACCGGCTTTCGCCCTCACTCGCTCTATCCCGACTACAGCACGCCTTCCTTCGACGGAAAACACCAGCTCCTCCTCGGCGGATCGTTCGCGAGCACCGGCGACGCCACGGGTCCGTGGAACCGCAACAACTTCCGTCGCCATTTCTATCAACACGCGGGAATCCGTCTCGTGCGAAAGCCCTAAATTGACTTGGTAGAAGAAGCGCGCGACGCTCGGAGGGATGCAGAACGATCCGATCGCGCATTTCAGAAGCCAATTCTCGACCGAACGCAAAGTTCTTCCGTTCAACAACGCGGGAACCGGAATGCTCTCCAAACCCGCACGAGAGAGCATCGAATCCTGGACGCGGCGGTTCTACGACGAAGGCGTGCTCGCGATCCCGCACGCCTACCAACAAGTCGAACTCGTGCGATCCGATTTAGCGGGATTTCTCGGCGCCTCGCCCGACGGTCTCGGCTTCTTCACCGCGACGAGCGGAGCTCTCTCGCAAGTCGCACTCTCTCTACCGCTCAAGCCAGACGATGAGATCCTGATCTGGGATCAAGAATATCCCTCGAACCATTACCCCTGGCGAGTCGCCGCCGAACGGGCCGGCGCAAAACTCGTGATCGCATCCTCCGGCCCCAACCTTGAAACCGACTCAAAAGAGTTGTTCAAGCACGTGACCCCACGCACGCGCGTGATCGCGTTCTCCTGGGTGCAATTCCGTACCGGTGCGATCACCGACATCAAAGCCGTAACCGAATTCGCGCAAGACCGCGGCATCTTCACCTGCGCCGACATCATTCAAGGCGCGGGGGTTCTGCCCTTTCACTTCGCCGAGTCCGGCCTCGACGCCGCCTGCGGCGGAAGCCATAAGTGGATGTGCTCCGTCCCGAGCGTCGGGTACCTGTGTCTCAAGCCCGATCACATCGAGCACTTCCCACCGCGAGCCGTCGGCGCAAATTCCTTCGGCACGTCGGAAGACCCCGTTCGTGCCGACGCCCAACCTCGCTCCACCGCCCTGCGATTCGAGCCAGGCTCGCTGCCCCTTCTCGACATCCTGGCACTCGGCGCCTCGGTGCGCCTCCTGCGCGAGACGCAAATCAGCCGCATCAGCCAAGAAGCCGAATGGCTCGCACGCAAACTCATGCACGGCCTTCGCGAACACGGCTACTTGATCAACTCGCCCCACGGC
>SXSP01000255.1 GCA_005792225.1 Bdellovibrionales bacterium
CCATTTACCTCGATCTCCCCGAGGGTCTCCTTGGAGAACTCGACGGTGACGAGACACAGTAAGTAGCTTCCGTGCGATTTCACGTTATCACTCTCTTTCCCGATATGATCGAACACGCGGCCGCATTCGGCGTCGTTGGCCAGGCGTTGAGACAGGGCCGAGTGACGGTCCGTGCGGTTACTCCGCGGGCGTTTACAACGAATGTTCACCAGACAATCGATGATCGCCCTTTCGGCGGCGGCGACGGAATGATCATGCTCGCCGAGACGGCGGCCCTCGCGCTCGAATCGCTTCAATTGGGAAGTGAAAAAAAACGCGTTATCCATCTCTCTCCTCGGGGTGTCCCGCTCACCGATGAAAAAGCCCGCGCCCTTGCGGCCTATGAAGATCTTGTGCTCATCTCCAGCCGCTACGGCGGGATCGATGAACGGTTTCTCGAATCCTCCGTCGACGAGGAAATCTCAATCGGCGATTACGTTCTGAGCGGTGGGGAACTCGCGGCTCTTGTCGTCATCGACAGTGTCTCGCGCCTCTTGCCCGGCGTACTCGGAAACGAAACCTCCCCCGAGGCGGAAAGTTTCGGTGGCCCGCACGGGCTTCTCGAGTACCCGCAATATACAAGGCCGCGCGAATGGAGGGGCCGAATGGTCCCGGAGGCGCTTCTCACCGGTGATCATGCGAAGATTCGCGATTGGAAGGAATGCGTCTCCGTCCTCATTACGGCCGAACGACGGCCGGAGCTCTTGGCGAACGTGCCCGGCTCGCTCCTCGCGCGAGCGCTAAAAATTCACGCGCCTGCCGGCGTAAAGAACCTCGAACTGGCGAAAGAACGCGTCCAACTCGCCTTGAAGGAAAAAAAATGAGAGTAGCCGTCGGGCTCCTTCACTATCCGATTCTCGATCGTCGGCGGAACATCGTCGCGACCAATATCACGAATCTCGACGTTCACGATATCGCCCGCGCCTGCCGCGTCTACGGGATCGAGCGCTACGATCTCATCCAGCCCCTGGAAGAGCAGCTGATGGTCGTCTCCCGGCTGCTTGAGCACTGGAGGATCGGCGACGGGGCTGAATTTAATCCCATGCGCAAGACCGCCCTCACGATGGTTCACACGGCCGAGAGCCTCGAGGCGGCTCTAAAAGATTGGGGAGGAAACCCCTCCCTCGTTTCCACCCACGCGCGCGCGGTGGACGGGGTTCCAGCCATTGGTTTTCGCGACTTGAGGGCGAAAATTGAGGGGGCGGGGGATGAAGAGCAGCTCTTTTTACTCTTCGGAACGGGTTTCGGCCTGACGGAGGAGATGATGAGATCCTGCACTTATTTACTCGAACCCATCCGCGGCGCCTCCAAAGATGACTATAGACACCTTTCAGTGAGGTCGGCCGTAAGTATCTGTCTTGACCGACTTCTAGGCCCATGGTAACAGCTAAGATCTTTCGGAGATAATAGGAGTACGCAATGTCGGACATCGTTCAAGAGCTGGCGCTTAAGAAAGTGCAAAAGAATAAAAACATCCAAGAGTTCAAAGCTGGCGACACTGTCGGTGTTTATGTCCGCGTTCGCGAAGGCGATAAAGAGCGCGTTCAGCTCTACAAAGGCGTCGTGATGAAGGTTCAAGGCAAAGGCGTCGGTCGTTCCTTCACGGTCCGTAAAATCTCCGCTGGCGTTGGTGTTGAGAGAACTTTCCCTTTCTCGAGCCCCGCTCTTGACCGCGTTGAACTCGTTGCTCGCGGAAAAGTTCGCCGCAGCCGTCTCTATTTCCTCCGCAATCTCAAAGGTAAGGCGGCTCGCCTGGCTTCTGAGCTCGTCGGCTTGAAAGACGACAACGCTGCAGCTTCGGCTGAAAAAGCTCAAAAAGCTGAGTAAAAGCGAGCGGAAGCTAAGCTTTCGTTCATAAAAAGCGCCTCCTTCACTAGGGGCGCTTTTTTTATGTCTTCACGCGTGTGCGGCCGAATGCCACGTGATCCGCATTGATTTCGCCGAGATTTTCATCTGAGATAAAGACATGAAGGCAAAGATCAAAGTCACATCCTCGATTTCTCCTCAAGATCTTGAACCCATCGACTGGAAGCAGTTCGCGCCGTCGCCGATCATCGGTGTTGATGAGGTCGGTCGCGGGTGTCTAGCGGGGCCCGTTTTCGCCGCGGCCGTTATCTTGCCGGATGATTTCGACTGCTCGGGAATCACCGACTCTAAACTCTTGTCCGAGTCCCGGCGCGAGAAGTTAGCGGAACGAATTTACGCCCATGCGGAAGTTGGAATCGGCTTTGCTTCAGTCAGCGAGATCGATCGGCTGAACATCCTTCAGGCGAGCTTTCTTGCGATGAGACGGGCGATCGAAAACCTTCAGGCGGGGATCGGTCACGTTCTGGTGGACGGTAATCAGAAGATTCAGGGGCTCGACGGATTTCGGCAAACGACTGTCATCAAAGGTGACCTTCGGGTCGTGCCGATTGGCGCAGCCTCCATCGTCGCTAAGGTTGCAAGAGATACTTACATGAAGAAGCTCGCAGAAAAGTTTCCGCTCTATGGATTCGAGAAACATAAAGGCTACGCGAGCGCCTCTCACACTCAAGCCATTCAAGCAAATGGACCTTGTGTCCAACATCGAAGCACGTTTGCGGGAGTGCGTGAACTCTGGACCTCCACTCTTGACGAAGAGCGAGCGCTGGATCCTTTCTGAGTGGAAGGTCGCGTGCGATCGCATTGCTAATCACCAGGAAGCGCTCCTTGCACATCGAGAGCGAACTCCATTTGCCGAGATCGACCTTCTTCTTCGCGGAGAAATGCTCACGCTGATCGAGGTCAAAACCTTAAGCGGAGAACTCTGGGCCTCAACTCTCATTTCGTATCGCCAGAAAAGTCGACTCGCACGTGCTCGCGCCTTTCTCGAGGATCGTTATCAGGAACCGGTAAGACTGCTACTTGCCGCGTGCGGCCCGGAAGAAATCAACTACTTCGCATATCCATTCTGAGTCTTGTTTGCGGGCGCTCGTATTGACATGCCAGGCCGTTAATCGAACACTGAATCTATGAAGACCAATTTCTTCAAGCGCTTGATTTTAGGAATGATCGCAGCCTCGACGTTCGTCTCGTCGGGCGCGAAGGCCGATCCGATGCGTGAGTTCATCTTGAGCTGCAGCTACGGTGTTCTCGCCGGAACTCTCGTCGGCGGCGCGACGCTCGCATTCTCGGATAAGCCCGGCGACAATCTAAACAAGGTCGCTAGAGGCGCATCGATTGGCCTCTATGCGGGCATTTTGCTCGGGGCCTACATCGTCTATGGTGTGCCGGATGATTCTGAACGCGACGGTCAAGGGATCGTTCAGATGGGAGAGCTTCCGCGTTTAGTGATCGCGCCTGTCTTTTCGAATGAGCGTGGCTTCGAGGGTGCGATGGCGAATTACTCCGTCCTCAGGTTTTAACCCGTTTCTCCTCCGAA
>SXSP01000256.1 GCA_005792225.1 Bdellovibrionales bacterium
CGATGTCGACGCCAACAGCTGCGGGGATGATCGCACCTTTTGTGGGAATCACGCTTCCGACCGTAGCACCGATACCGACGTGAACGTCTGGCATGGCCGCGACCCACTTATGAATAAAGGGAAGGCTCGCGGCACGAGAGAGTTGGCGCCGAGCTTCGTCTTCGAAGGGAACTCCCTTCGTCCAAGATTTGACGAGACCGCCCGTCTCACTTTCGATCAGCTCATAACGATTTGGGCTTGGATTCGACACCGATCCTCCGTTGGGTTGGTCCATTGAATCTGTGTCGTGATTCAAGCTTGGCAAGTCAGACGGAACCTAACTTCACCCCAATGGCCTCATCGGTGAGTTAGACCTTACGGAACTTTTTCACCAGGCCGAGGAGCAATACGACAAAACCTCCCGCTACGAGACCCGTGACGAGAGAGAGGGCGCCACCCGCGAGGGCTCCGTGAGATTCCTCGATGTGATGTAGAAAAGGAATTCCGTGAACGAGAATGCCGCCGCCGACGAGGAACATCGCGATCGTTCCGGCAATGCCGAGAAAACGCATCAGGAGAGGGGCAAAGGCGAGAATTCCGCGTCCTAGCTTTCGTACGGCGGGAGAATTCTTTTCTGCTGAAAGATAGATACCCAGATCGTCGAGTTTCACGATGATGGCCACCAAACCGTAGACTCCGATTGTCATGATAACGGAGATTCCGATGAGCACTGAAAACTGCTGGAGGAGAGGTGCCTGCGCGACCGTACCGAGAGAAATGACGATGATTTCCGCCGAAAGAATGAAGTCCGTTCTGACGGCACCCTTGACTCGCTCTTTTTCGTAGTCCTCTGGAAGTGGCGCGACGGGATTGGTCGGCTTTTCGACTTTTTCTTCATGATCCTTATGGAAAAACTTCTCGTAAATTTTCTCGAATCCCTCAAAGCAGAGAAACAGGCCACCGGCCATCAAGAGGGGTGTCACGAGCCAAGGCACGAATTGACTGATGCCGACGGCGAGGGGAACGAGAATCAATTTGTTAACGGCGGAGCCTTTGGCGACCGACCAGACGAGTGGCAGTTCCCGGTCGGCGTTTAGACCCGTCATCTGTTGAGCGTTCAGCGCGAGATCGTCACCGAGAACACCGGCCGTCTTTTTAGTTGCGACTTTCGTCATCGTCGCGACGTCGTCGAGCGTGGAGGCGATATCATCGAGAAGCGTTAAGAGACTGGAAGCTGCCATGATTCACTCCAAAAGAGAAAGACCTAATCAAGTAACCGAGGGATAAACCAGTTCTATCAATTGTCACCGGCGACGGCAACGCTCACGGCTCATTCGGCTTTATTGCGCGATGACTTTTGACCCGGCTGCGCGCACAATCGTGTCATGAACACAATTTCTTCTGAACGTTCAGAGCCGAGCGCAACGGTCGTAATCGCCTTGGGTATCCTCAACGCACTTACGCCTTTCACTATCGACCTCTATTTGCCGGCTTTCGCCGACATCGCGAGTGATTTACGAACGGATGTGCCGAGCGTCTCTCTATCGGTCGCGACCTACTTTATCGGGTTCGCCCTCGGGCAGGTGATCTACGGTCCGCTTCTTGACAGGTTCGGCCGCAAGCCGCCGATTCTCGTAGGTCTGATTTTGTACGTGATCGCGACTCTCGGATGCCTGCGCTCTCAAACGATTCATGAGCTCTTGGTTGTCCGATTCTTTCAGGCACTCGGGGGTTCTGCCGCATCCGTCGGTGCGATGACAATGGTGCGAGATCTCTTTCCTCCCAATCAGACGGCCAAAGTTTTTTCGGTGTTGATGTTGGTGCTCAGTGTTTCGCCGCTCTTTGCTCCGACCATGGGAGGATGGATGGCGGCCCATCAAGGGTGGCGCTTTATTTTCGCGGTGCTGGCCGCTCTCGCGGTCGCGAATTTCATCATCGTTTGCCTTTTGCCAAAGACTCGCGGGAGGGATCCCAGTGTCAGTCTGAAGATCGTTCCTGTCCTGAGAACCTTCAGGGAAGTGTTACGCATTCCCAGCTTTCGAACGTACACGATCGCCGGAGCGCTCTCTTTTGCCGGTATGTTCGTCTTCGTTACCGGGTCACCCGCGGTCTTTATCGACGGGTTCGGAGTTTCGAAGCAAGGTTACGGTTTGATCTTCGCGCTCATCGCCGGAGGCATGATCGCGGGCGGCCAAATCAATAACCTACTCATGAAGAGAGCGTCCAGTCAGACGATCTTCCGTCGTGCGATGCTCTTTCAGCTGATCATGGGAGCTCTGTTTCTCGCGAGTGTCCTGATTTTCGATTTGGGTCTGGAAATGACGATCGCCTTCTTGTTCTTCATCATCAGCTCGATGGGTATTGGGTATCCGAACGCGGCTTCGCTCGCGCTCGAGAAAGTCACCGCGAATGTGGGGAGCGCGTCGGCCCTCTTGGGATTTTTACAGATGGGATTCGGTGCCGTACTCTCGTCTTTGGTGGGGCTCATCAGCGCTCGGGGCTCGGTCTCCACGGCGCTGGTCATGTGCATTTCGGCGTGCCTCGGTTGGTTTGTTCTCAACTGGTCAAAGACTGAGGTGGTTAAAGACCCTTCTTCAATTTGAGGACGATGTCTTTAATCTTGGTGTCGAGCGCCGCCGGTTGGAACGGTTTAACGATGTAATCGTTTGCGCCGGCGGCTAGAGCGCGGGTGACCATCTTGTTATCGGATTCAGCCGTGACCATGACAAAGGGAAGAGTGGCGAACGTGGGCGTGCGGCGGAGGACTTCAAGAACTTCAAAGCCCGTCACTTCGGGCATATTCCAGTCGCAGAAAACGATGTCGTAGGGGGTCCCGTTTTTGTGGGCATCGCCGATCATGTCGAGCGCGATTGCGCCATTTGCCGCGTCGTCGAGATCAACGTAACCAAGATCGCTCAAGATATTTCTCAACATCGTTCGGACCATATCGAAGTCGTCGACGACGAGGATGCGTATGTTCTTGGAACTTGATTTCACCACGAGCCCTCCAGACATTTGCGCATCGGCCAGGCTAACAGGAGACTTGAAGCCTTAACCGTATTTGAGACGGTGAAATATGAATCAACGAAACTCTGGATCGATCGATAGTCCAGCATCGTCGTTAAGCAGTTGATCTGGTCCTGGTTTTCATAAACTTTCCAAGCGTTTTCGCCGAGATGCAGGGCATGCCGGCTAATCCCGCTATCCTGAAAATGTTCGCCGATGAGATCGAAGATCATATTCTCAAATGGGAATCGGCATGCCTTCGTCTTGAGAACGGGTCAAACCGAAGCGCGATTCTCGCTGAGCTCTTTCGTTACGCCCACAATTTGAAAGCGGGCTCCCAGATGGCGGAGCTTGCGACGATGGCGCAACTCCTCCATCGACTGGAAGATTACCTGGTGGCCGTCAAGAACGGCGATCTGGTCCTGGTCGAAGAATCACAAGATTTATTTACCGACGTCGGCGCCTATTTAAAAGATTGCCTGAAAGGGCTCCGTTCGGGAAAAGAGACGAACATCGATACGGCCGTCATTGAGACGAAAATCGTTCTTCTCTTGCGTGGTTCAGCCGATCCCTTGACTCCCGATACTCCGGCGTCTCGTTCTGAGAGCTCCGCGCCCGCGGATCAAGCTTCAGAACGTCCCGCCGACATCAGCACCAAGGTCAAACTCACGCAACTCGATCAACTGATTCGCCTGATCGGCGAACTCTCGATCGAAAACGAAATGATCGGCGCCGGAATGACATCGGCGGTTGCGGATTCGCTTCGTCAAAGTTGGGTGCGCAGTCGAAAGGTCCTTAAGGACCTTCAGGCGACCGCGATCAGCCTGCGAATGCAAACCCTCGAGACGCTCTTCATGCGACTCGAGAAGACGGCGATCGATACCTCACGCAAACTTGGCAAGAAAGTCGTGATCCGCAAGGCGGGTCTCGATGTCGAACTTGATAAACAGATCATCGAACGACTGACCGAACCGCTGACTCACATGATTCGAAACGCGATCGATCACGGAATTGAGGCCGGGGCGATTCGCAAGTTCGGCGGTAAGAACGAGTACGGGACGCTGATTCTCAGCGCCCACGATGAAGGCGGCAGTATCGAACTCGTGATCGAAGATGACGGCAAGGGGATCGATGCCGAAGCGGTGTTCAGGAAAGCGATTGAAAAGGGTCTCGTCAAAGCCGATGCGCAGCTCTCGGAAAGCGAGAAGAGACAACTCGTTTTTCTTCCCGGCTTCTCCACGGCCGATGCGGTCACCGAGTTTTCCGGCCGCGGCGTCGGGATGGACGTCGTCAAGACACTGGTCGACAGCTTGGGTGGAGAGATCGAAATTCAAAGCGCAGTCGGTCATGGCACGAAGTTCTCGATGAGAATTCCAACGACCGTCAGCATCCTCGACGCGCTCGTCGTGGATGTCGAAGGCGTCAACTATGCCGTACCGACTCAAGATCTGCGTGAGATCATCAATCTCGCCGATCACCCGATTCACGTCAGTCAGCAAGAAAACCCTTACGTGGTTCTCCGCGAGAGTGTCGTGACGCTTCGGAGAATCTCTGAGTTCATCCGCTTTCATCCCGATCAAGTTCCGGAAGTGCAAAAGCCCGCCACCGTGACCGAGCGGCGGCCCGCACTTATCGTCAAAGCCGGAGAGAGCGTTGTGGGATTTCCGGTCGAGCGGATCCTTTCTCAGCAGCGTCTCCACATTCGGCCTTTGCACGAAAGTTTGCAGGGGATGAACGGAGCCATCGGCACGGCCATTCTCGCCGGTGGTGAGGCGAGCGTAATTTTGAATCTACAATCAATCGTAAGAAAAATAAGTCTCGGAGCATGACATGACCCATTGGACGAGCCAGCGCACGGATCAGGAAGGAGGAGAGGTGGACGGTAACGAACACACATATCTTCTTTTCTTCGCGGGCGGTGAGCTCTACGGCACGAAAATTCATGACGTACGCGAGGTGATCGCGCCGCAAACGCCGAAACCTGTCGCGGATACTCAGCCATGGGTGAAGGGGATTATCAACCTTCGCGGCGAAGTGATGGTTGTCGTGGATCTTCGATACCGGCTGAAGACGAGTCAGCCTCCCTCGAGAACCTACATGGTCATTGAGTCGGATAAAGGTTTCATCGCCCTGATGGTCGATTCAATTCATGCGGTGAGGCACTACAAGCCCGAAGAAATTCAGGATCGCACCCATCTCCAGTTGAGCGTGAAAAACGATCACTTTGTCGGCGTTGGCAAACAGGGTGAAGAGACCGCGATCCTTCTCGACTTAAGAAAAGTATTTACAGAAGAAGAATTCGTTCAAAGCGTGGGATTCTAACGATGAGCAAGACGATGAA
>SXSP01000029.1 GCA_005792225.1 Bdellovibrionales bacterium
ATACGCCGTGGCGATTCCTTCCTGGCCGCCAACGGGCTACTCCGGGGAGACGTCGAAGCACTCAAGTTCAACGAGATCAGCTTCGAGACCGAAACCGAAATTCACCTTGAGAGCATGCGCAATTGGGCGGTGAAAACCTTCAAAGACCTACCGAAGATCATGCCGCTGAAAGGCCGCGCCTACGCCCAGGCCACTCTGAAAAAAGAAAGCGATCAGCCGCTGAAGGCCGACTTCAAAGCACGCACGGCCGGATTTCAGCTCGACAAGATGCTCTTCGACAGCCTCGAAGCCACCGGTAGCTACGAGAATCAGGTTTTCAAGATTCCCCAGGCGAAACTTGAAAACGCTTCAGGACTCGTCACCGCCGACAATCTCGAGATCACCTTGGGTGAAACGCCCGGTTTGAAGGGCCTCGTGAAGACCTCGAATCTGCAGATCCACGAGCTCCTCAAAACTTTAGGGGTCGGAGAAATCCCGGTTTATACGCAAATCTCCGGAGCACTCCCCTGCGAAGGCAAGTTCAAGCCCTTCCAGCTCCTCTGCAAGGGCGCGATCAAGGGTGAGAACCTCCTGGTACGAAATGCGATGAAGGCGCGATCGACAATCGTCGCCGTTCGTAAGCTCGATGCGACGGGCGAAGTCACGGTCGACACCGAAAAGGTCAGCTACCGGGCTGATCTTAAAGCTCCCGACTCCGCGGGAAGAAGTGACGGAGTCATCGAATACGACCACGGTTTTAAGATCAACTACGAAGCCGATCGCCTCGCCATCACCGACGTCACGAATCTCGCGGATCTCCGCCTCGAAGGGCTCACGCGATTGAAAGGCAGCACGGAGGGGGACTCTCACGCAGCCACCCTCGCGATGGAACTTGAGGGCACCGATGTTTGGTTCGAAGATTTTTGGCTCGGGAACCCGAAGGGCAGCATCGGCTACAAGTCGGGTCAGCTCACCTTTGCGAATCTCTCGGGTTACTACACGGTGTCTCGCTACGCGGGCGATGTGCGACTTGATCTCGAGCGCATGGAACTTCACGTGAACGGACGCGCTCCCTTCTTTGATGCTCGCGATATGCTCAAAGTTTTCTCGCGGAAAGTGAAGCTTCCGTTCGCGGTGACCGGGACGGGTCAAGCAACGGTGAAAGCCTCGGGCCCCTTAGCCCTGAATAAGCTGACCTACGATTTACGAACGAGTGTATTCAAAGGCGCCGTCGCGGGCGAAACGTTCGATCAAGCTCACTTCGACGTGAAATCGAATGCGGGCGAAGTACGGGCCGAGCGCGTGGATTTAATCAAGGGTAGCTCAACGATCGCGCTCACGGGTACTGGACATCCCGACGGAACCATCAAAACGTTGATTCAAGGGCGTGGCTTGCGCGTTGAGGACTCCAATCTCGTATCGGGCACGGGCCTCGCGGTTTCGGGCGCGGTCGACTTCGATATGACGATGGTGGGGCCGGTCCTCGCACCCGACACGGAGATGCAAGGGAAACTCACGAACACCTCGATCGGCGATCAAGGTGTTTCTGATTCTGAATTCAAACTCAAGTTCACGGCGAAATCCATCGACGGATCCGGAACTCTCCTCGGAAACGTCGTCAAGACTGAATTCGCCATTCCCCTCGATACTTCGGCGCCCTTCCGTTTGAAGCTCTCAACTCAAGAATGGAATTACGCACCCGTCTTCGCGGCGATCGCGGGAGCGAGTTCGCGTAAGGATTACGAAGGACGGCTGACTTCGACGATCGATCTCACCTCGCCGAACGGCGGCCTTTGGAACTCCACGGGTTCGATCAAGATCGATAAGTTCTCGCTCTCGCGCGGAGCACTGGCGCTGAAATCGAGCGAGCCTCTTTTGATGAACATGAAGGGCGGTCAGCTCCACGTCGACCGCTTCGATCTCACGGGTGACAATATTTTCTTGAAAATCACCGAGAGCCCGAACCCGGTTGCGAAAGTGGATCTCCAAGTCAACGGCAAGTTGGATATGACTCTCCTTGCTCTCCTTACGCCGTTCTTCGAAGACCTTCGCGGTATTCTCTCTTTTGCGTTCAATCTCCGTACGGGACCGGGAACGACGGAACTTTTGGGCTCGGCCTACATCGACAAGGCGTATCTGAAATTCTTTGATTTCCCGCACCCGCTCGAGAACATCCAAGCCGATCTTCTCTTCAACCAGAGAAAAATTTTGTTTAACACCGTGAAGTCCGAGTTCGGCGGCGGTCGTATCAGCGGAACCGGCGGAATGGAACTGAAAGGTTACAAGAACTACCCGGTGAATTTCGCGGGAACGTTCGACAAGGTGACCCTCAACATTCCCGACAAGATCCGCACAACGGGATCGGGCACATTGAGTTTCACGGGCAATTGGTTTCCGTTTCTGCTGAAAGCCGATTACGAGATCAAAGAAGGCCAGATCACCAAAGAGTTTGGCGGCGAAACCACCGAAAACGATGGCATCCGCCGTGATTACTTCCTTCCCGAACTTCTGCTCGCGGAAAGTTTCACGCCGATTCTGGTCGACCTCAACATCTCGTTTAACCGCGGAATCGTGGTGAAGAACGAAAACATTGACGGTCGAGTGCTCGGCTCGATTTCGGTAAAAGGTAAGCCAACGAAGCCTTCGATCTTAGGAACGGTCACGACCGATAAGGAAACGAACGTCATCATTCGCGACACTCCGTTTGAGGTGACGTCGTCGAACATTCAGTTTCTTGATCCAAACGAAATCAATCCGAAACTCTACGTCGCCGCGCGTGCGCGCGTACAGGAATACGATATCAATCTCTTGGTTCAAGGGATGGCGAGTAAGCCCGATATCATTTTCACGAGTGTGCCCCCGCTTCCCGAGAAAGACATTATTTCGCTGCTTGCCCTCGGCGCGACCGATACTCAGCTGAGCACAAAGACGAAGAGCGAAGAGCAAGGCAGCTCCTCCGCCCTGCAGATCGGCTCCGGCGTGATCAAGAAAAACCCGGTCACGAATCTCATCAAGGATTCGATCGGCTTTGACGTGCAGTTCTCCCCGGGGTTTGATGAAACCGGAAACTCGGCCGTCCAAAAAATTATCGTGAGCCGACAGTTCAACCAGCGCTTCGACGTGACCGCCAGCCGATCCATCGGCGGCCGCACGCAAGAGACGCAGGCCCGAGCTCGCTACCGCTTGAACGAACGCGTTTCGGTCATCGGCAGCTGGCTCGGCCGCGACTACACCGAGACGCTCAACGAGAACCAATCGAAGGTGCAGAACCCGAACGCGTTCGGCCTCGATCTCGAATACAAGTTTGAGTTTAAGTGATGAAATTAAGTCGACTGACTCTCCTCATTCTGACTTCGCTGGCCGTCTCAACGGCCGCGCACGGGCAAAAGCCCCCGCGCATCTTGAAATTTACCGGCGTTCCCTTAAACCAAGGTCACGCCATCAAGAAAAAGTTCCCGTTTGTGTTCGAACGCGAAGTCACCTTGAGCGAAGTCGATGAAGTCGTCCGCTTCTTAATGAAAACGGGTGCCTTTTCAAACGTCGAAGTCATCGAGCGGGATCAAGAGGGGGGCGGCCGTGAACTCGTCTTGGTCGCAAACCTCTTGCGCAAGATCGAAGACATTTCCATCACCGGCAACCACACCGTCCCGACCGAC
>SXSP01000257.1 GCA_005792225.1 Bdellovibrionales bacterium
CGCTAAAGGTGAAACTCCTAAGCAAGAGCAAAAGCAAGAAGCTCCGAAACAAGAGCAGAAGCAAGAAGCTCCCAAGCAAGAACAAAAAGCTCCTGCGAAAGTAGAAGCTCCTAAGCAAGAGCAAAAGCAAGAAGCTCCGAAACAAGAGCAGAAGCAAGAAGCTCCCAAGCAAGAGCAAAAAGCTCCTGCAAAAGTAGAAGCTCCTAAGCAAGAGCAAAAAGCTCCCGCGAAAGTTGAAGCTCCGAAACAAGAGCAAAAACAATCGCAAAAACAAGCTTAAGAATCTGAATTAAAACGGAAGGCGTTGAAACCCGCGGCGCTCACCGAGGATTACAAGAGAACGTCAGACGGTCGCAAGGCCGGAAGGACGTGCGGTGGAGGAGGTGACGAAAGTCACCTCCTTTTTTATGCGCAAAATTTGCGGAAGCGTATTTTCAACCGGCTTAAGGAGGGCTTGCCGTCATGAGAACGTTCGCAACCGTGGTCACAACCGTCTCGATGCTCGGAGCCTTGAGTCCGATTTCGAGTGCGAATGCATCCACAGCTATCGAGATGAATCCGATCGATACCCATGAATATCTCGTTGAGTTTCACAAGAATCCTAAGAAGGTCATGAACACCCCTCTCGCCCGGCGAGATCAAGATGGCAAACTGATCCTTCCAACAAGTCAGCCGATTGGAACTCGTTCCCCGGAACTCGACGTCATGATTGAAACCCGGGATCGAACTCGCGCCAAGATTTGCGCGGCGGCGGGAAGCTTCTGCGACCGCAAAGAAAAACCGGGGTTTTGGGCCGAAGCCGACAAGGAAAACCAAATTACCGATTTCCTCTGGGAGAAAGAGTACGTCGGCAATCTGCTCGAAATGGAACAAAAGGGTTTAACAAAGGCAATCCTGCCGGAAGCACCATGGTCCGATTCATTCTGGCCCATGAATCGGGGCCTGATCGCGCGTCGGTGGATGGATAAAGGCTTCCCCGATTCGGCGACGTGGCTCGACAACTACAACTACTATCTCGCTCGCGGTCCGATGAGCGTCGGTGTGAACTCGATGGCGGCTTCCGAGAAGTACGATCTTCTCGTCGGAGATTATAACTTCACTCTCACGCAAGCCAATTGGGGTGCGGGTCAATCCGCTCAGAAAGATTTCGGCTACGTTCCCGCATGGCAGGGACTCTGCCACGGATGGGCCCCGGCCTCGTTCGTCGCGGCGAATCCGAAGCGAGCGGTCACCGTTCGTTCACCGAACGGAACGGCGATTACTTTCTATCCCTCCGATATTAAGGCTCTCGCGTCGCAATCGTGGGGTGCCGCACCTCCGCGCGTGAACTTCGTCGGAGTTCGTTGCAAGACCTCTCATCCGAAAGAAGATGAATTTGGTCGAGTGATTGATGGTGCTTGCTTCGATGTGAATCCGGCGACGTGGCATCTTGCGATCACGAATCAGATCGGCGTATTAAAACGCGCGTTCGTCTTCGATTCGACGTACGACTTCCAAGTTTGGAACTATCCGGTGGACGCTTACTCGTACAAGTACTTCAATCCCCAGACGAAGGCGGTTTCGGATCGCCTCTCGGGAGCGGTGGTACTGCGGAGCGAGTTCTCGACCGACAAATTCAAGAACTATCGGTCCATCAATACCAAGTACGTCGTCGGTATCGCCATGGAAGTGACTTACATCACCCCGACGGGCCCGAGCACGGCGCCGAACGACAAGGTTTCCGCTCATACAATTAAGTATGTTTATGACCTTGAGCTCGACGACAAGGGCAAGATCGTCGGTGGGGAGTGGTACTCCAATTTCCATCCCGATTTCATCTGGCAACCGCCGAAAGAGGGAAAACCACTTTCCGTCGCCGAAAAACAGATGTCGACTCCCATTGCTTGGGACGGCAAGGGCCCGGTGCCTCCAGAGCTCCAGGCGGCCGCGCGCACCTCCTCTCGACGTGAGCAACCCGTGTCGGTGATCGTCGACACTCTCGTCCGAATGGCGCAGGAACCTGAGTAAATGATTCGGTTTGTTTTTTTGGCGGTACTTGCCTTTCTCGCGCTGGGACTCACGTCCTGCGGAGAGAAAAAGCAAGTTCCGCCCGCCGTCTCCATCCGCGTGGAACGTCTCGCGACGGGCGATGCGTTTCACGTGACATGGAGATCCGAACAACCCACGCGTGCTCTTGTTTTTTCACGCGGTCTCGGTCTCCGGGAGGGGCGCTGGAAGCCCGTGGGAAGCGGATTGAAGTTTGTCTCGCGAGGAGGTTACGACATTCTCGAGAGCGAACTCGATCGAATCGAGTTCGGTGCGGTGATCCCCGAGAGAACCTCCGAAGTCATCGGGGATTACCCGTTTCTCACAACTTTTTCAGACGGCGGCTTGGTTTTATACACAGGTCACCTGGACGCGGCGTCGATTCATTGTCTCAATCTTTGTAGCCCCGCCGAAATCGAAGTGGCCCGCGGGGGGTTCAATAAGACGGCTCTCCAGCTCATTCCCCGAAATTCAGAACTCATCGTGACGGAGGCGGGTGTTGCGCGCCAACAGCTCCTCTTCCACCCACCACCCGGGGGAGCTCTGGTTTATTTCGGTCGGCAAGAGGTGAGTCAAGCGAACGGGTTTTCGGTCATCGCCGACCCGCGACTTCCGAGATGGTTGGAGCGAGAGACGAAACGACTTCTTCCGAAGATTCTGAATCTGAACGCAGCAAAGCTCGGGCGCAGACCACACGAGCCGCTTGTCTTCATCCCTTATATGAATGAAGAGAATTCGCGGTTCTCCATGCGCCACTCGGGTTCCGTCGTTGGCAATCACGTTCTTCTCTCACTCTACGGAGCCAGTTGGGAGCGGCGCGGGCCCGGAACACTCGATCAGTATCGCAAACTTCTGGCTCACGAAGCGTTCCACCTCTGGAACGCGAACCTCTTTCACAACAGTCACAGAACGGGAACGCGGTGGCTTCACGAGGGGAGCGCTGACGAATTTTCGATCCTCGCTTTGGCTGAACTTGGATTGTTGAGTTCGCGCGAACTTCGGCAGCTTCGTACGGAGGCACTCAACCGCTGTTTAATCGGCCTCACGGGCGCAACGATTCCCGAATCAGATTATGCGGCTCATATCCGTAACCATTACGACTGCGGCTCCGTGGTTCAGTCGCTTCTCGGTTACCAACTCGAAAGACAGGGGAGCGATCTTTGGACCTTCTGGTCTTCGCTCTTTGATGTCGCGGGGAAGAACAACAGGTTCTACAATCCGGAAACTTTTTATTCACTCGCGAATGGTCAGACGTCCGCGCCCAAACTGGTCGACTCCCTCGAGGCCCTCACGCAAGGGAAAGTCGGTGGGCCCGAAGGTGAAACGGATGCACTCGAAGAACTCTTCTTCAGTTCTTTCCGCACAGTTGGAATCGACATCACGGCAACCGACGACGGCGACTGGCCCGAATGGTACCGAGAGCTGGTTCTTGAGCGCGCTCTCTCCATGGCATTGATGGCGGATTGCGGAAGCGCCGGATATTACGTGAGTGATGAAAATAGCATCCGCATCGTGGGTCGGCCCTCTTGCCGCTACTTAAAATCGGATCAAGACATTACGACGATCGCGGGGCGCGATTTTCGGCTCGAAGCCGTTCAAGTTTACGACTCGATTCGTTCTTCCTGCGCTGATGAACCTTCCTTCGAAATCGCGGGACCCAGTCTGCATGCGCCTTTGACGCTCGCGTGTCCCACACTCCCTCGTCGCCCCCGTTACATGTCTATCGCCGACTAGACGTTCGCCCAGAGAAATCCTGACTCCAAGTCCCTGCCCAGCATTTGAGCTTTGGTTCTATCGAAGTGACACACTGACACTCTCGAACCCTCTATCGCTCCGCGTGCATTCCGTGGATAGATAAAAAATGTCTCAATGTTAAAAAATGAGCACAATTCGACACTACGTCGAATGACTGAAACCACGGAGGGGTCATGGTCAATAGGATGCTGTGCGCGCTTGCCGCATCGTCAATCTTCTCGTTAGCGGCGTGTGCACAGGGGAGCGGAGGCGATTCGTCGACTCCTTTCGCTTCGTACTGCGATGCGAGTTTTACAAATCAAGTCGGGAGCACTTTGGCGCCGCTCGCAAGCTCTCATCAGGATCCCTTCGAAGCTTACGGCAAAGTTCTTTTCGATAACGCTGATACGGGGTCTGCGCACGCTCCCTACATCAATTCACTTCTCTCTTCGACCGCCAATGAAAAGTGGATGGACGCGGGAACGGAAGTGGCCGTGACTCTCCGCCAATCTTGCCAGGCCGGCGAGATTTCAACGTCGGTCTCGAGTGAAGTGACGGCGCCGTTCCGAGCGGAAGTAATGTCTTACACTTGGCGCCTTCCCCGCGCGATGAGCGTGGCTCAACTGAACGATCTCGCCAATGCCGACGAGTGCGTGGTGGGGATCAGCGAAGCTCGCAAGTATTTCGTCAACTCTCTTCCGAATGATCCCCAAGCCGCCAATCAGGGGCACCTTGTTTCAATCGAGGCCGGAGCCGCGTACGATGTCATTTATCCCGCGCTCGCGGTGCGCCCCGTGGTGATCGCGGTGATCGACACCGGCATTGATGTTCAACACCCGTATCTTCGCGACGTTCTCTGGAAGAACTCAAAAGAAATCGCCGGCAACGGACTCGATGACGACAAAAACGGTTATGCCGACGACATCAACGGCTACAACTTCGCCGACGATGTACCGAGCCCCGTGCAAACGGGAACTTGGTCGGGAAACCAACACGGAACTCACGTGGCGGGCCTCGCCGCCGCCGAGAGCGGAAACGGTATCGGGATCGCGGGCGTCATGGGACAAGGCTCGCGCATCATGATGCTCAACGTGTTCGGTAAGAACTCCGGCGCCTACGTCTCTGATATCGCGAATGCCATTCGTTATGCCGTCAACAACGGTGCCGATGTCATCAACATGAGCCTCGGTGGAAGCGGCCGCAGTGCCACTTACGAAGCGGCTCTCGCGTACGCGGTTAAAAACGGCGTCACCGTTGTCGTCGCGGCCGGAAACGAAGCTTCGGAAACGGGTGGATCCTACTTCCAGTCGCCGTCATCTTATTCGCCGATGTTTGAAGGAATGCTCGCTGTCGCATCCACCGATTCCGCCACCGGCGCGCTTTCGACATATTCCAACTACAGTGCGAAGTTCGTTGAGATCTCGGCTCCGGGATCTGAAAACAGCCGCGCCCGTCGCGGTCTCCTCTCGACTTGGACTCGCAGCGGTTATGCGCGCATTCAGGGAACATCGATGGCTTCGCCCGTTGTCGCGGGAGCGGCAGGCCTCGCGATCTCGATGCTCCGCTCACGTGGCTACGAGCCGAGCCCCGCGACCATCGAGGGATTGTTCGCCGTTGCCTCCGTCAACAAAGACGGACTCCGCTCGAAAGTTCAAGCGGGCCGCGCGCTCAATCTCCGCGTCTTGGCCGAGTATATAAACAAAAATTATCCAGTCTCGCGCAGCCGCTCCCGCATCGACCCCGGTGTGCCCGGTTACAAGCCCTGCCAAGTTTATTGATTGAATTCACCACGCTACGCTCCTCAAGCCGAGGAGCGTAGCGTGTCTGTCGCTCCCGCCAGCCGAAGGCGCCATGCGGGCGAGGGCAGGAGCCCGCGTCTCCGACAAAAAGAAGAGATGCCCGCTCGCTGTCTACCGTCTAACCACTTCACGCCATTTCGTGTCCCTCGCGCTCACTCCTAACTTCCATACCCTGTTCTATTCCTCGCCATCCCTGTAAAAGAGGCATTGGGCTTGCAACTTCCTCCGCAGCGTCTCAATCGTTCGGAGGTATCGATGTCGGATCAGAGA
>SXSP01000258.1 GCA_005792225.1 Bdellovibrionales bacterium
CCAGCTCGTCATCGATGACATCCAATGCGTTTTGAAAAATATGGGTGATGCGCAAATCGCACAGACCGATGTTGTCGAGCTTCCGACGCTCGTTCATTTGAGGACTTCGATTCAGGCGCACCTCGCGCGTCCTCACTCATTCGATGAGATCGTCGAAGCGCTGCACCCGACGCCGGCTCTCGGGGTGGCCCCGAGAGACCTCGGCTTCGAAGAAATGCGCCGTTGGGACTCGCGAGAAGAGCGACTTCGTTTTGGCGCCCCGTTCGGAGCCAGGTTCATGAGGGGAGGCGAAGAGCATCGCCACTGCCTGGTGGCCATTCGAAATATTCAGTGGCAGGATCGCGCGGTTCAGTTGGGATCTGGCTGCGGGATCGTTCCCGCAAGTGAGCTTGAGAAGGAGTGGCAAGAGCTTCAGCTCAAGCGCGAATCCGTGAAAAGAATGTTGGGCGTATGAACATTTCGTGGTCTCGAAGAATCTTTAGCGAACTTTACGCCCAGGGAATCCGCGACGTCGTCGTCTGCGCGGGAGCTCGCAACAGCCCGCTCGTCGTCGTTCTCTCAAAATCCCAGGGCTTTCGTGTTCACTCCTTTTTCGAGGAGCGATCGGCGGGCTTTTTTGCCCTCGGGCTCACTCGACGTACGGGACGTCCCTCCGCAATCGTGACGACATCGGGAACGGCCGTGGCCGAACTCCTGCCTGCCGTCATCGAAGCTTTTCACACGGGGTTTCCGCTCGTTGTTGTCTCGGCGGATCGACCCAGGCGCCTGCGCGGAACCGGCGCTCCGCAGGCGATCGATCAGACCGGGCTCTTTGGCAAATTCGTGAATCAAGAATTCGACCTTGAGGGCGGTGAGATGTTTGATCTCTCGGCTTGGTCGCGACGCGCGCCCGTTCATCTCAACATCTGTTTGGATGAACCTCTTCTCGACGATGAGGTGCGCGAGTTCGTGCTGAAGGATCAGTATTCGGCGATCGCGACGGCGGCGCTGCCGTTTGCTCAGAGTGTGAGCGCTGAGTGGGCGGGCGTACGGCTCACGAAATTCTTGAGAAGCGAGGGATCACTCGCAGTCGTCGTGGGCACTCTTGATTCGAAAGATGAAGCCGACGCCGTCGAGCAATTCCTCCTCCGATTGGGAGCTCCGGTTTACCTCGAGGCAACTTCGGGCTTAAGAGAATGCGCGAGCTTGCAGAATTTCGCGCTGAAATCCGGCGACCGCGTCCTGGCCTGGGCGCTTAAGCGAAATTTGGTTACGAAAGTTTTGCGGATCGGCGGCGTGCCGACCGTGCGCATCTGGCGCGATCTCGACGACGCTGCATCTTCCATCGAAGTCCTCTCGCTCACCTCTCTCCCGTTCGCGGGCTTGAGTCGCGGCGAACTCCTCTGCTCGAACGTCACTGAGACGATCGCGCAATGTGCGGTTTCTCAGGCAACGCCTTCTCAAGATCTCCTCGAAAAAGATCGGGCGGCGGCGGCGGCACTCGTTAAACTTTTTGAGGAAGAGCCCCTTGCGGAACCGACTCTCGTTCACCGTCTCTCGCGGCTGATTTCCGAGAACTCCGTGGTTTACGTCGGAAATTCGCTTCCCATCCGCGAATGGGACTTAGCTGCGGAATTCGGGAGAGCATTTCA
The DNA here is from genome assembly GCA_005792225.1 of Bdellovibrionales bacterium. GTDB lineage: Bacteria > Bdellovibrionota > Bdellovibrionia > Bdellovibrionales > JAMPXM01 > SXSP01. The sequence goes on from SXSP01000258.1 coordinate 1,632, forward strand.
TGTTCGAGCAAATCGCGGCGTGAACGGGATCGACGGTCAGCTTTCAACTTTTCTTGGTTTAGCGGAAGCTGGCCGCGAGAATTGGGCCCTCATCGGAGATCTCACCGCGATGTATGATCTCACGGCACCTTGGGCTCTTCGCGCGCGCGAAGCTGAGTTGAAGACACGCTTTGTTGTTCTCAATAACGGAGGCGGGAAAATCTTTAACCGCATTTTCGGAAACGCTCTCTTTGAAAACGCCCACGATCTCGACTTTGAAGGTTGGGCCCGAATGTGGCGGCTGAGTTACCAGAAGTGGACCGAAGTTCCGCAGGCGGCGCACGGCTTGGCTTCAGCGGAAGTGATCGAGCTCGTTCCCGACAATGAGGCCACCACTCGTTTCTGGAGTCGGTATGATGCCATCTGGAAGTGAGAAGATCCTAGCCCTCCACGGATTCCTCGGCCTCGCAAAGGACTGGGATTCTATCGATCTTCCCATCGAGGGCTACGATCTTTGGAGGGACCTCGAAAAGGTCAACGGATTTGAATCCTGGGCCGCGCACTTCAACGAGATCGTCGCGAAACGGAAAACGAAGCCCGTACTCCTCGGCTATTCGATGGGAGGCCGGCTCGCCATGCAAGCGGTTCTGAAGCGGCCTGAGCTCTACCGTGCGCTGATCGTCGTCGCATCAAACCCGGGGCTCACCGAGGAAGAGGATCGTCAAAGACGGCTCGCCCTCGATCAAAAATGGGCCGAACGATTCCGCAACGAAGAGTGGTCGAGCTTGATTGAGGCATGGACGGCCCAGCCCGTCCTCCGTGCTCCGAGGCAGAAATCGCTGGACGCCGTCAGCCTTTCACGCGTGGAGACCGAATTCGATCGGGAGGCGCTCGCGCGAGGTCTCGATCTTTGGTCGCTCGCGCGGCAGCCGGATTTTCGTGAGGGCTTGAGTCAACTTCGAGTTCCAGCCCTCTTCATCAGCGGTTCCGAGGACACAAAATTTACCGAGATCATGCGCGGCCTTCGGCTCACGTCGAGCCAAAAACTTCTTGTCATTGAGGGTGCCGGTCATCGGGTCCCTTGGGACCGGCCGCAAGCCTTTGCGCAAGCGGTTCGCGACTTCCTTGCGGGGGTTCCTGAAGTCTGCTAAACGCATGGTTCTATCTATATAAAGGCGGGACCATGACCGGGAAAAAAGCCCTTAAGCCAAGCGCGAAAGCGTCGACTGCGAAAAAATCGGCAGCGAAAAAGTCGGCAACACGCGTGAAGGTGAAAGCTCCTTCGACAGTTTGGACGACGGTTAAAAAATACGAAGACATCTAGTTAGAAGTGACGGATGACGGTATCGCCAAGGTCACCATCAACCGTCCCGAAGTGCGCAACGCCTTCCGTCCCCAAACGGTTAAAGAATTGCTGAATGCATTCGAAATCTGCCGCGATGATTCCGACATCGGTGTCGTGATTCTCACGGGCGAAGGCGACCTCGCGTTTTGCTCGGGCGGAGATCAACGTGTTCGTGGAGACGGCGGTTATGTCGGAAAAGACGGCGTTCCCCGTTTGAATGTCCTCGATCTCCAAAAAGTGATTCGTTCACTCCCGAAGCCGGTCGTCGCGATGGTCGCGGGTTACGCGGTCGGAGGCGGTCACGTTCTGCACGTCGTGTGTGATCTCACGATCGCGGCCGATAACGCTCGTTTCGGTCAAACAGGTCCCAAAGTCGGAAGTTTCGACGGTGGTCTCGGTTCAAGCTATCTTGCCCGCATCGTCGGTCAGAAGAAGGCTCGCGAGATTTGGTTCCTCTGTCGTCAGTACGATGCTCAACAGGCTCTCGAGATGGGGCTCGTCAACACGGTCGTTCCCCTGGCGGAGCTTGAAACCGAAACCCTTAAATGGTGCCGCGAGATGCTTCAGCATTCGCCGTTGGCCCTTCGTTGCTTGAAGGCCGCGCACAATGCGGATTGCGACGGTCAAATTGGTCTCCTGGATTTCGCCGGTAACGCGACTCTTCTGTACTACCTCTCGGAAGAAGCGAAAGAAGGAAAGAAGGCTTACATCGAGAAGCGCAAACCCGACTTCAAACGGTTCGGTCGCTTCCCGTGAGCCTGACTCCGACATCGACCCAAGCGATGAACACCGTGGCCGTGGCGACGACGGCCTCGTGGAAATCTTGGCTTCTCGCCCTCCGCCCGAAGACGTTGACGGCCGCGATCGTTCCGGTCGTCGTCGCGACGGCGCTCGTGAAGGCCGAGGGGCATCAGGTGCTCTGGTGGATTTCGATTTGCGCGCTTTTAAGTAGCGCATTCATTCAAATCGGGACGAACTTCATCAATGACGCGCTCGATTTTAAAAAAGGCGCCGATACCGAAAAACGAATCGGTCCCAAGCGTGTCACCCAGAGCGGACTTCTCACCCATAAGCAGGTCATGAACGGCGGCATCGCGTGCTTCTTCATTGCGATGGTGCTCGGAATTCCGCTCGTCGTGCACGGCGGTTGGCCCATCGTCGCGATCGGACTCGTTTCGCTCGTTCTCGGTTACGCTTACACGGGCGGTCCGTTTCCTCTGGCGTACGTGGGGCTCGGTGATCTTTTCGTCATCTTGTTCTTCGGGCTTGTCGCGGTCATGGGAACTTTCTTTTTGCATACCGGAACGTTATCGGCCGGTGCCGCGATTGCGGGACTCCAAGTCGGATGCCTGGCGACGGTATTGATCGCTGTGAACAACATGCGGGACGCTCCTCAAGACGCGCTCGTCGGAAAAAAGAC
>SXSP01000259.1 GCA_005792225.1 Bdellovibrionales bacterium
AACCGTTGTCCGTTATTACAGTTGTAGATCTCAACGCGTTCGAATTCGCGCAGTCCCGCGGCTTCGATCAACTCGGGATCAATGGAAATAGATCCTTCGTAGTTGAGGTCGGCATCAGTAACGGTTGCTCTATGAATTTTTGCTTTCAGCATTGTGATTTGCATATGGTTTCCTTTCAAAAACTCGTCTCAAGAATTCAGTTTCAAAGCGATGTTTAAACCTTTTAGGACGAGATCGGGCACGATGGCATCGAAGAGCCCGGCCTTATCAAACAGGCCCGAGAAACCTCCGGTCGCGACGACAAAAGGTTTTTCGTCGCCGTTGTCGAAAGCTTCTTTCGCGAGCCGTTCCTTCATTTCCTTGATCGATCCGATGGTCCCGAAGTAGAGCCCCGCCTGAATGCTCTCGATCGTTGATCGGCCCAAGATGGTTGGTGTTGGAACGATCTCGACCGGGGGAAGCTTCGCCGTTCGACTTTCGAGCGCCTCCATCGAAATGCGGAGACCCGCCATGATGACGCCACCTAGATATTCGCGATCGCGGTTGACGGCTTCGAACGTGGTCGCCGTTCCGAAGTCGACGATAATCAAATTACGGTCGGGAAAGAGGTGAGTCGCCGCGATCGCGTCGGCAATACGGTCGGCTCCGACTTCAAGTGGGTTGCGGTACTTAATCTTTAAGCCCGTTTTCACTCCGGCTTGGAGAAGAAACGGATTGATCCCAAAATATTTTTGGCACGCTCCACGAAGAGAATAAATCGCATCGGGAACGACACAGCAGATGGCGATCTGTTTCACCGCCGAAGGATCAGCGCCATTCTCACGCAAAACTGAACGCAAGAAAACACCGAGCTCGTCGCTTGAAGCATGCGAGTTGGACGTGCGCCGAAATTGGAATTTGAGCGTCTCGCCCTCAAAGAGGCCACCGTGAACGGTCGTGTTGCCGACATCCAAGCTCAGAATCATCTTTGAGCCTCCGTTTCGAGTAAGTAGTTTTCAAGCCTGCGCGCGAGTTCCGCCTTCGACCCGGTGGTGGCGATCTTCTTGTTGCCTGAGTAGATCGTCGCGCCGTGGGCATCGCTCGTGATCTCGCTTAAGTCGTTGTGAACGATGAAGTCGGGACGCGCTCGTTCGGCCAACGTCTCGACGGCCCGCTCTCGAGAAGCCGAGTCCGCTCCCATCGTTAGTTTGAATGCGACAACTCGCAACTTCGGATTCAGAGATTGATCGCGGAGGTGGTCCACCAGTTTCGGCGTGCGTTTGAGCTTGATCGAAATCTCGCCCTGCGAATCAATTTTTCCGTCAGCCTCCGGCTTCACGGCGCGACCGTCGGTATTCACGGAATCAACCGTGAAGTCAGCAACCGCAGCCGCATGAATGACGGCATCGTAGCGATTTTGTCCCAGTTCTTTCTTCAGAGCCTTTTCAAGATCCGCGAAGGAGGAAAAGGGAATATCTCGCGAGGGAACGACATTCGGAGGAGATGAGTCTCGCGCGTGAAGAAACGTAACCCGGTGACCTTGGGAGGAAAAGTAATCGGCAAGTGCAGCACCCGTGCGACCCGTGCTCGAATTCGCAATCGAGCGAACTCCATCGATCGGTTCGCGCGTTCCGCCCGCCGTGATCAAGAGTTCCAGTTTTTTGCCCGGAACTGGCGCGAACCTTTTTTCGACGAGCGAATAGAGAACATCTGGTTCTAGGAGGCGACCTTCGCCAACCTCTCCGCAAGCCAGGGCCCCCGAACCCGTTCCCAAGAATTCGATGCCCCACTCCGTGAGTTTTTCGATCGAGGCTTGCGTTGCGGGATGACGGAGCATTTGGGCATTCATCGCGGGTGCCACGAGATAGGGTTTGCGAAAGTCATGCGCAAGAAAAAGTGTCGAGAGTAGATCGTCGGCGACGCCTGAGGCGAACTTGTTGATCGTGTTCGCTGAAGCCGGGCAAAGAAGCACCAGATCCGCCCAGCGAATGAGATGAATATGATTCATCGTTTGACCCCGAGCAAAGGTATCCGTGTGGACGGGTTTGCCGGTCAGGCCTTCAAGCGTCGCCTCGCCCACGAAGGCGAGAGCTGATTTGGAGGCGACGACCTCGACTTCGAATCCCGATTGAACGAGACGCGAAAGGAGCTGACAAGCTTTGTAGCAAGCGATCGATCCAGAAATCTGAAAGAGAATTTTACCGCGCGACATTGTCAATCAGCCTCACTCCGCCGAGGGTCGCGGCGGCGAAACGTCGTCCGTGGAGATCTTCTACGTAATCAACATCGAAGCCGAGTTGGGAAAGCTTCTCCCGGGCTTCAAGTGACGTCGGGGTATTTACGAGGACCTCCCGCAATTGGGGTGCCTGATCGCGCGCCCGAGGGTTGAGATTGAGGTTTCTCGAACTCATCGCCAAGCCGTCGGTCTCGCGAACCGTCGGACACGCGACGATCGCGGTAGTCATGAAAAATGCCTCGACCATTCCCTTGATCAATTGGAGTTGTTGAAAATCCTTCTCGCCAAAGTACGCGCGGTCGGCTTGCACGAGATTTAAGAGTTTCATCACGACGGTGAGAACTCCGTCAAAATGCCCCGGCCGGTGGGCGCCGCAGAGAAGTTTCGAGAATTCGTTTTCGCTGACTTTGTAACGGTAACCATCGGGATATATTTCATCGTACCGCGGGAGCAAAATTGCATCGACGCCCGCCTCCCGCGCCACCTCGCGGTCATTCTCGATCGTGATCGGATACTTTGCGAGATCATTCGGATTGTTGAACTGGGTCGGGTTAACGTAGATCGAGAGGACAACGAAATCGTTCTCCTCCCTCGCTCGTTTCAGCAACGAAGCGTGCCCGGCATGAAGCGCGCCCATCGTGGGAACAAAGCCGATCGTGCGGTGTGCACGCTTGAGATCACTTCGTTCGTGGATCCAATTTTGAAGCGAAATGAACTCTTTCATTTTAGTAGCTCTCCTTTTCGCTGGGGAACGCTCCTGATTTCACTTCCGAATCGAATTTGTCGAACGCCTCCTTAAAAGCCTGAAAGCCCTCGAGATACTTGCGTACGAATCGGGGTTGAAAATCTGTGTTGAGCCCGAGGAGATCCTGCATCACGAGAACCTGGCCCGAGCAACCCGCGCCCGCGCCGATACCGATTGTCGGGATCTTCAGGCTCTCCGTGACGTTTGCTGCGAGCGCCGCGGGAATCGCTTCGAGAACGAGCGCGAAAGCGCCGCAGTCTTGCAACTTCTTGGCCTGCGCGAGAAGAATTTCGCCCGCGTCCCGCGTGGTACCCTGAACCTTGAAACCGCCGAATTGATGAACCGACTGCGGAGTCAGACCGAGATGTCCCATAACGGGAACACCGGAATCCACGATGTGCTTGATGACATATTCCGAACCTTCGATGCCTTCGATCTTCACGGCCTGCGCTCCGGCTTTCATGATCAAACGCACGGCCTCGAGCGTGCGATCAAGACTTCCGCGATGGGCGAGAAAGGGCATGTCGCCGACGATGAATTTAGACGGAGCGCCTCGCCGGACAGCCTCCACATGAAGGGCCATCAACTCAGGTGTCGCCGCGAGGGTTGAATTCTGCCCATGCATTGTCATGGTGAGACTATCGCCAACAAGGAGACAATCGACATTCGAGGCGCTCAGGATTTTGGCGCTCGTCGAATCGTAGCAAGTCACCATCGAGATCCGCTGTCGTTCAAACTTCATTTTCTGGAAGTCGAGTACCGATTTCATGTCTTGCCTCCTCTTTGTGAGCCCGCGCGAACGCGAGATAAACCTGAGCAAACGGATCATCTTTGAGTTCGGCTAAATTCTTTTTGATTGTGGCCTCATCCCCACGGGCTAGGGGGCCGGTGAGAACGCTCGAGCCTGGCTTCGAGAGCGCCAGGTTCTCGGTCACCTGAAGTAAGTAAGGCAAAAGAATTTGGCGCGGAAGACCAAGAGTCTCCTCGAACTCACGGAAAGTTTTTTCCCAAAGCAGCGTCGTGAAGTTTCCGCTCATCACACAAAAAGCGTGATAACGACCTTTGAGATCGGGACGAATCGAAAGCGAAGGATTCGTGAGACCCGGGAGCAGCGTTGCCATGGATCCGCGACCTTCCTCGAGCACGAACGGAAGGCGCAAATAAGTTTCGCGGTCGTAGAGAGAGTGAGAAAACGTCATGAGCGGATGGGCGCTCGGAACGAGACTCGAGACCAGCGCACCTGAAAAGTGAACACAAGTTTTCGGCGCGAGCAGCGTCTCATGCTCTCGGTAGAACGTGTCGATCGCGGAATCGCTGATCAATAAGAGGACGTGTGTTGCGGATTCAAGGAGCTCCTTTAAGCCGGTCAATCCGCTCGTATCGGATCGCGACCAACGCGAAAAGGGAATTGATTCGAAAGTAAAGTAGTTCTCAAAATGTCGGGCGACTCGGCCAGAGCCGATGATCAGATATTTGACGCGTGCGCTGAGCACGAACGTGGAGTTCTCAGGTACCTGTCCCATGGATCAAGTCCTCACATCGATTGTCATCGCGCTCATCATTTCTGCTTCTCATTCGCGGTCGAGTGGCGGTGAGCGCCTTCTCGCCTGAAAAACATGAACTTCAAAGAGCGACTGATTTCGTCGCAACCTAACTTGGTTCCCGATTTACTTCAATCTCATTCCCAGAATGAGGCCCCGTGCCTAGGCGTACTTGACCCCCTGGTGGAGATTCGTTACCACCGAGCCCATGAAACGCGTCGTCTATATCGGAATGCTTCTCGCGATCGTCACGGCTGGTATCTTCTTGATCTTCAAGCTCGGATACGAGCCGCAACCCGTGGGAATCATGAAGCCCTCGTATTTCGATAAGCCCGACCAAATCGGTGCCACTGTGTATCGACGCTTCTACGTTCCCATCGAACAAAAGAAGATCGTTCTCTTCGGAATTCCGCCGCAGCCGACTTGGCATCAGGAAATTTTAAAAGGGTTCATGGAGGCAGCGGCTGCAGAAAAACGTCCCTTCGAGATCATGATTGCGGAATCGCAAATGCCGCCCATTGACCTCACGAATCTTCCGCCCCTCGATGTGAGACTGATCGCCATCAACACCGAAACACAAGCAGAGTTCGCGGATCAGCTGCGGCTGGCACGTGAGTCGGGAAAACGCACACTCGTTTACATGCCGAGTGTCTTTAGCTCCCACCTTCTTCCTGGAAACGCGGTGAACCGTTACGAGGCGCAAACGGGAGAGAACCTTTTTGCGATCACCACGGGACCTCTCGCTCTCCGGCACGATCAAGAGTACGTCGTCGAGCCCGTTTGTATTGGCTCACAACTCGATGGTCGGGGACTTGCCCCCTTGGGTTGCGCGACGATGCTTTGGGGCCGAAAGTTTTATCGCAAGAAGCTCCCGCAAGATCGGTGGGTGGCCGCGATGAACAGTCCGAAACCTGAGGACTACCTGCTCCTCGTGTCCTACCCCGGCCAAGACAAGGCGACACCGCCGGCGGCAACACCTCCGGCTAAGCCGCCTTCCTTATAGTAATCGGTACAAGAGTTCTGACAAATTTTCACCTATGCCGACGTTCTCGCGATTTTAACAGGATCTCGTGTGGTATTTGAGTTGCAGTGGTTAAAGGGGTGAAAGAGGTTTCAGAGGAAGAGGGCCTTACTCAAACCTTAGAAGGACTAAGCATGCTATCTTTTGCGCCTTTATTCGCTTTGGCGACTGTCATCTCAGGGGCCATCGCCTCGGCCGCAACTCCGGCTGATGTCTGTAACGGATTATCGGC
>SXSP01000030.1 GCA_005792225.1 Bdellovibrionales bacterium
GACGGTCTCCTTCACATCACGGATATGTCGTGGGGCCGCGTGAAGCACCCTTCGGAAATCCTCAACATCGGCGACGAAGTAAAAGTTCAAGTTCTCAAGTACGATACGGAGCGCGAGCGCGTTTCTCTCGGCTTGAAACAGCTTCAACAAGATCCTTGGGAAGCGGCAAAAGACAATTACCCCGCGGGCACAAAGCTTTCGGGCAAAGTCGTATCGCTTGCTGACTACGGCGCGTTCGTTGAACTCGCTGAAGGAATCGAAGGTCTCATCCACGTTTCAGAAATGTCGTGGACGAAGCGCGTGAAGCACCCGTCGCAAGTCGTGAACGTCGGCGATGAAGTGAACGTCGTTGTTCTCGAAGTTGACTCGGCCAACCGCCGCATCAGCCTCGGCATGAAGCAACTCCAGCCGAATCCGTGGATCGAACTGAAAGAAAACTATCCTCCTGGAACGATCATCGAAGGCGAAGTGAAGTCGATCACTGACTTCGGTATCTTCGTTGGAATCGAAGAGGGCATCGACGGTCTTGTTCACATCTCCGACTTCTCGTGGACAAAGCGCGTGAACCATCCCTCCGAGCTCTATGCTAAGGGACAACAGGTTCGTGCGGTCGTTCTCGGTGTTGACATTGAAAACGAGCGTTTCTCGCTCGGTATCAAGCAACTCGAAGCGGATCCGTGGGCACGCATCGACGACAAGTACAAGATCGGCACTCAGCACGACGTAAAAGTCGTGAAGCTCGCTGACTTCGGTGCTTTCGTTGAGCTCGAGGCTGACATCGAAGGTCTCATTCACGTCTCTGAAATCACGACTGACCGGATCACGAAGCCCGAAGAAGCCGTTAAGACCGGCGACACTCTTCGCGCTGAAATCATCTCGATCGACAAAGACGCTCGCAAGATCGGCCTCTCGGCTAAGCTTGTGAAACTTCGTGAGTCGAAAGCCGATGTTGACGATTACGTCCGCAAGGCGACTTCGACTTCGAAAACCACGATGGGTGATCTCTTCGGAGACGCGCTCAAGTCGGTGAACACGAAGAGCGAGTAAATCGATCTTATCTGGCTAGTGAGTTTGGCAAAATAGCTGCTAGATGAAAAACGGAGAGCGCAGGCTCTCCGTTTTTTTGGCATGACCGCTAACTTTGTGAAGCTGGCCGTAGCTAAACTGCGCCTCAAATCCCGCTCAAAATCATCTCCGGGATCTTTCTGTTGAGGGTATCAAGCGTGTTACGCGCTTTTCTCGCCTCGTGCTCATCCATTGAGTGGAGGAGGAGGACGTAGCCGTCCTTCGTCTTCATCACAAAGGCATAGTGGGACATCGCAATCACTTCACCGTCTTCATTTTCTTGGGCCGCTGTTCGAACGATGTACTGACGTTTCTCGAGAGCCTGTTTTGATGCCCACTTCAATTCCGTCGACACGCCCGTTGGGTCCATATGATCGGCGAGTTGAACCACGAGATCCCGAACGGAGGATTCATCAAGCTTCGTGATTTTGGCGACGAGAAAGACATTCACGTCGTCGTACTTTGGGTAACAATTTAAAACTCCGATCACAGAACGGGGAGCGTTCGAGATCAGGAGTTCGGCAGATTTGCGAGGCGCGAACTGACAATCTGGAGCCGCGGCGAGAGCGGAAGCCGCAGCAATTAAAGCCGAAAAAAATGATGCAGCTAAGGTAAAGAATGCGATCTTCAACACGGGTGGCTCCTCAGCGAACCGCGGGGCGGGAGAATTTCAGCTCGAAATCGCCGTACTTCACATCAAGTTCCCGAGCGGTGTCGTCAGTAAATTTGTATTTCGTCTTGTTGAATTCGACGTAGGGTTTTCCGGCTTTGTCGGCGCAAATTTTAAGCGCGATCGGATTTTCTTCCTTAATGCCTGCGTCGGGCTTCATCATCGTTGCCATCGACACGAGTTCGGCCGGAACCTTCGCGATCCATTTGCCCTTGCGATACTCGAGCTGGATGCCCATCGAACCGGGCCATGTGCCAAAAAGTTCGGATCCTCCGCCGTAGGCTTTTTTGAGTCGATCGTTGGCGACGAACTGGTCTCGAGTATTCACGCACTCGCCTTGGTACGCGGGTTTTGGCTTGTCCTTTTCCGGAGTTTTCTCGGCGACCTTATCGGGTGCGTTTGGAGCATCCTTCGCGGAAGCCGCTTCCGGCGAGGCGCCTATTTTCGATCGAGCGTTCGAAGCAATCCAACCTTTCTGACCTTGGTGCCAGACTTCGAGCCACTCGACAGATTTGCCGTTTTCGCTCACGACTTTAGATTTACCGGAGAGGATGAGATTCGATGAACTCGCCTCCCGAATCGAACTGACCTTCGTACCCATGAGGCTCGGGTTGTCGCGGATCATGTAGGTGCCGTTGAGTTCCACTTGAGTGAGAGCTTTGCGACTCACGTAACCGTAAGCGCCGCTCGGGCTGATGATTTTAATCCAATTTGGTTTACCCGGTACATCTTCGACTTTGAGCGCTTGCCAGTTGTATTTCGCGAGCGTGCCGTAGCCTTGCGAGTTCGCGTCGGGTTCGCCTCGAACGTTAAAGCTCGAGTTCAACACGTAACCAGAAACGCTGACATTCGAATTTGCTGAAGCCGCTTGAGGAGTGGGCGTCGATGGCTCCGCCTTCGGTGCCACGGGTGTCGTCTTCTTTGCCTGGTTCTTTTTGGATGGTTGGCTGTTTTTCGTCGGCTCTGTTTTTGACGGGCGGTCATTGGTCTCTTCCGTCTTCGGAGCGCGGCCAACCGTGACGGGGGATTGTTTAAGGACGTCGGAGTTTCGGCTCGTACGTTCGCTCTCTCGGATGCCGGCGAGGGCAGGGTGGGCCATGGACAGGCCTGCAGCCACGACGGCGACTAATTGGATCGACTTCACAACGACGGGCTTCGCAACTTTCATTCGGGGCTCCGGTCAGGTGGATGCGTCCTGCGGGTGCAGGTCGCCTGACCACGATTGTGCGAACCAAATGCCGTCCGCTCCCCGAATAGATTTTAGATGACCGTCCGGCCCGAACCCAGGGCCCAATTTCGCTCGATACCTGTCCACACCCTCGACACGGGGAGGCAAGCAGAAGGTACGCCGTACCGCCTGCGGTAGGGACTACCGCAGGCGGTACGGCCTACCTTCTGCTTGCCACAGCGCCCCGATTCGGACGGGGCGCCATGGGTGGATTTTTTGCTCTCGTAAGGTTACGCTCAAACCCCATTCAACAGTTTTTGTAGAGCGGGGGATTTTTGTTCAAAGGATGGAAGCTGAGTCTTGAGACGACGCTCGAGAATTTGCAGCGACTCTCCATGCGGAGTCCGCTCTCCGCGGTGCTGTTCGTTGGCTTCCTCACGACGGCTTCGATTTCCTTTATCTTCTTTGATCGCGTCCAGAGGGACGAGCGGGATCGGTTCGATCGAGCCGCCAAAGGTGTCGCGGAATCCGTCGAAGTTCGCTTTCGCGTCTACATCAACGCACTGATCGCCACTCGAAGCTTTGTCGAGGCGAATGCGGCTGAGGATCACACCGAGGTGACCCTCGCCGAGTACCGCGACTTCATCGACGGTTTAGAGCTGCAAAAAAACTTTCCGGGGCTTCAAGCTTTGGGTTACGTCCCGTGGATCGCGTCGGAGAACCTCGAGGAATATTCTCAGCGCGTTCGAAAGAATATCTGGAAAGACTTCAAGGTCTGGCCAACGCAGCCGCGAGATGACTACACGACAATTCTTTTTCTGGAACCAGCGGACTGGCGAAACCGGAGGGCACTCGGCTTCGACATGATGACGGAACCGAAACGCCGGGCCGCCATGCTCTCGGCTCGCGATACAGGACAGCTCGCGGTGACCGAGAGAATCACCTTGGTTCAGGAGACAACACTCGCGCAGCAGGCGGGATTCATCGTCTACGCACCGATTTATAAGCAGGGTCATCCGACTGATACTGTGGAAAATCGGCGTCTGGCGATCGCGGGTTTCAACTCGGCGGTTTTTCGGGCGGGAGACTTGTTTCAACAAATCTCCTATGAGTTCAGCGATAAATTTCCGCGCGTGAGGATCAAGGTTTTTGATGGCATAAATCCCGCTAAGAGCGAGCTCTTGTTCAATTCCGCGACCGGAGAGGAAGAAGGACGGCACGTGAGTACGCTCACGGTTCCGGTGGCGGATCAGAGGTGGGCGATCACGGTCGCGTCCACGCCAAGTTTTGAAGTCGGGAGCGCGCGCAGTCTTCCCTGGTTCATTTTGATTTTGGGTACGATCATTACGCTTCTCACGTTTCTCGTTCTAGGATTCGCGCGCCGTTTTACTCTCAAACTCGTTGAAGATCTCGCGGAGAAGGAAGCCACCCGTAACGAAATCGAGAAGGCCAAGCGCGCGGCGGAAGAGGCAAACAGAGCAAAGAGCCAGTTCCTCGCAAACATGAGTCACGAAATTCGAACTCCGCTCGGGGTCATCACGGGCTTCTCGGATCTCGCTCTCAGCTCAAGTCCTACTCCGGATGAGATGAGAAACTATCTGACGACCATCAAGCGGAATAGTCAGCAGCTCACAACCCTCGTTGGCGAGATTCTCGATCTCTCGAAGATTGAGGCGAATAAACTTGAAGTTGAGAAAATTCGCTTTTCCCTCCCGAAACTTCTCGACGAAGTCGTGAACTCGCTCGCGTTGCGCGCAAACGAAAAGGGCATTGACCTCGTGCTCGAGCTGGAGAAACCAATCCCCGAGTGCATCCTGACAGATCCGACTCGTTTGCGGCAGATTCTCGTGAACCTCATCGGAAACGCGATCAAGTTTACCGAAAAAGGACGTGTGACCGTTTCGGCCGAACTTCTCTCGATCGCGGAGATCGGCGCTGACGTGCGCCTGCGGGTCACCATCAAAGATACGGGCATCGGAATTTCGCCCGAGCACCGGGATGGTTTGTTTCTCCCCTTCCACCAGGGCGACACGTCAATGACGAGAAAGTATGGCGGCACGGGCTTGGGACTCATGCTCTCAAAGCAGCTGGCTCGCGCGCTCGGTGGAGATCTCGAAATGCGCGAGAGCGAACTGGGTCTCGGAAGCGTTTTTACGTTCACGATCGAAGGCGGGCCGTTCGAAGGCTTTTGGGATCCCACGAGTGCCGCGAAAGCGGCGACGGCCGACGTGGCTCCCCACCTGAGTCAACCGCTCTCGGGGAAGCGCATTCTCCTCGCCGAGGATGTGAAAGATAATCAAATTCTTTTTAGCCGTTATCTGAAGAGGGCGGGTGCTTGGATCGATATCGCAAACAACGGTGCCGAAGCGATCACGATGATCGAGAAGCAGAATTACGATGTGATCCTCATGGACATTCAAATGCCGATCCTCGATGGACTCGGTGCGACCTCGCAGATTCGCGCCTTGGGACACCGTGTACCGATTATAGCCCTCACCGCCCATGCCCTGCGCGAGGAACGCGAGAAAGCCCTGGGCGGAGGCTTTGATGACTATTTAACGAAGCCCCTGAGCAGTACGACGCTCGTCGAGACGATCGAACGTCACGTGAATTGAAACCGCCGAGTGACTGTGATAGGTCACGCGGATGCTTTTAAGAAAGATTCTCCTCCTCGGTCTGGCTTTCCTCCTTCTCGGCCTCTTCATCGAGATCAGCGATGATATGCAGGAGCGTGATTTTGATTCTTTCGACAGCAAGATCATCACGCAGGTCGCAAAGGCGAGAGTTGACGCGCTCAATGGTCCCGCCATCGATATCACGGCGCTGGGTTCTTCCACCCTCATCACGCTGTTTCTGATCGTTGCCCTGGCTTTATTGTGGTTGAAGCGCGAGCAATTCGCCGCGGTTTATCTTTTGATCGGGAGTATCGGGGCTGGACTCGGCACGCGGTTCATGAAAACGGTCTTCGCGCGACCGCGACCCACCGAAGTCGAACCGTTGATCCATGCGAGCGGGTTCTCCTACCCGAGCGGTCACTCGTTTGGTGCGGCGTCCTTTTATCTGCTCTTGATGTTTCTCGCGTGGAGGTACTACCGAAAGCTCTGGCAGAGGGTCATGATCGCGACATTCGCGCTGATCATCATTAGCCTCGTTTGTTTCTCGCGAGTTTATTTGGGCGTTCACTACCCGATGGACGTCTTAGCGGGAGCACTCCTCGGCGCTGCTTGGGTTTGCCTCCTCACGGTGGCAATCTTCGGTCAGGGTTGGCGATCCGAGATCTGGAAACGAACTCACAAAAACGAAGAAGCTGAGTTCTCAACCGAACCTTAAGCTCTTCCCGCCTGCGCGATGATTTCGAAGGATTTGAGCCGATCTTCGTGCCGATAAAGATCCGACGTGATGATGAGTTCGTCGGCTTGGGTTGAGTCGACGAGTCGTCGCAGGCCTTCGCGCACGCGATCCGGTCCACCCACCACGAGCGTCGTGGTCATTGAGCGTACGGCTTGCTCTTCTTTCGTGGTCCAACGCGTTTCCATGGAACGAACTGGCGGAGGGATCGGCTTTAAGTCTCCCCGCACGAGCGTCGTCAATCTTTGGTAGAGACTCGTCGCTTGAAACTGCGCCTCATCATCCGTGGCCGCTGCGACCACCGACACTCCAACCATCGCATGAGGTTTCTCGAGAAACCGAGACGGTCGAAACTGCCACCGGTAAATTTCAAGGGCCTCAAGCATTGCGGCAGGAGCGAAGTGACCCGCAAACGCGTAAGGCCTTCCGGTCGCGGCCGCGAGCTGCGCGCTGAAGGTGCTAGAACCCAAGATCCAGATCGGCACGTTCGTTCCCGCACCGGGAATCGCTTTGAGTTTTTGCCCGGGTTCTGCGGGATCAAGGTAGGCCTGAAGTTCTTCGATCAATTCGGGAAAATCATCTCCACGGTGGCGCGTTTCTTTTCTCAACGCCCGCGCGGTCAGCGGGTCGGTTCCGGGCGCCCGCCCCAACCCTAAATCGATTCTGTTTGGAAAAAGAATCGCGAGCGTTCCGAACTGTTCCGCGATCACGAGTGGGGCGTGATTCGGTAGCATGATTCCGCCCGATCCGACACGAATCGTGCGCGTCGCTCCCGCCACGTGGCCGATAAGGACTGACGTTGCGGCACTCGCGATTCCGTCAAGATTGTGATGCTCGGCCATCCAGTAACGCTTATACCCCCAGCTCTCGGCATGAACCGCGAGATCACGCGTGTTCGCGAACGCATCGGCGATCGTGTGCCCCTCGGCGTAAGGAACCAAATCGAGAACGGAAATGGGAGTTTGCGAGAGAGAACGGCTCATGCCGTCGACTCTACTTCATTTTTCGATCGGTCGCATCCAGGGCAATGGAGAGCGTCATGTCGCTCAGCACGTTCACGACCGATCGGCCGCGCGCGACCATCCAGTCCACGGCTAGAAGAAGGGGAAGAGCTTCTGCGGGCAGCCCCAGTGTCGAAACGACAACGGAGAGTGAAATGAATCCAGCCTCCGGAATTCCGGTGATTCCCATCGACGCCACGATGCACGCGAGCGCGGCAGTGAGCATTTGCCCCTCCGTCATTAAGATTCCGCTCAGCTGCGCGATGAAGAAAACTGCCATCGCTTCATAAAGCACGATGCCATCGTTATTGAGATTCGTCGCGACCCCGGCTCCAAGCGAAGCTGAGCGATCGGAGACTTTCAGTTCCTTAAGAGCCTTGAGCGTCAAGGGTAGCGTTGCGAGACTCGAATTCACCCCGAAGGCGTAAGTGACGGGAGCCTCGGCGATGCGGAAGAACTCCCGAACCGAATAGCGCGCAACAATGAAAATCCAGAAGCCGTAGACCAAGAAGACCTGCAGGCAGAAGCCAAAAATCACGACCCCGATATAACGAAGGAGAGGACCAAATATGCCGAGACCGTTTTGCGAGACCGACCCACTCACAACGGCCAAGACGGCAAAGGGTATGGCGTGGATCAGCCACTTCAACAGAACTTCAGGGACAGCCCGAACGCGCTCGAATCGCCCCGCAATCTCGCGCAACTTCTCCGCGCCCTCTCCGCCGTAGGCATGGCGGATCGCCATACCCGTGACCAGAGCCATCAGCGCCAACAAGAGAATTTCATTCTGCACGAGCGGCGCGAATAAACTCTGCGGCATGAAGGTCTTGATGAGCGCATCTCCGCTCAGCTGAATATCGGGGGGCTTCACCTGACCGAGGTTCAAAAGGGCACTCACCTGCACGCCCTCGAGAAAGAGCCGCGCAAGACCCATTCCGATCACGATCGCGATTGCCGTATTCAGGAGAGCGATGGCGATCAGTCGTAACCCATGGCCCGCGGTGAGCCGCACCTCGATGATCGACGCGGCCACCGTCAAGAACAAGAACGGCCCCGCCACCAGCTTCACCCAATGAATCACGGCCTTACCAATTTCCGAGGCGAACTTCATCTGCCCGTTCGGGAACAAGAGCCCCAGCGCCACCCCGAGGACGACGCAAAAAATGATCTGAAGAGGAAGCGAGTGCCGAAGCCTTTGTACCACTCTTGAGAGGCCGCTTATTTTTCTTGAGTTTCGGAACGGTAATCGGGTCTCACCTCAGCGCTCGCATCCTGCTGGCCTTCGTAACTTTTTGGATCCGCGGGATGGATGACCCGTTTGGCTGAGTAGCCGGGTCCCCGTCCTTCATCTGAAAGACGCACATCTTCCGAGATTCCCCGTTCGTGTTTACGATCGACTCCATTGTGGAAATCACCGCCGTGACCTTTGGTTCTTGGCATAAACACCTCCACCTTTCTACGTTCGATCCTACCAGCGATCGTTCCGCGAATTCGGAACGAGAGTTCGCGATTTTGTTCAGCTTCCTTCAGAAGTACTTCATTTTAACGTCGCATTTGGTCTCAGATCCCGCGATGTCGAATTTGGCGTTCTTGAAGCTCGGCGGTCCGAAAAAGATCCGTTTGTTTCCTGAGAACCCGAAACCTTCTTTGGGCATGCCCACGAAGTTGAAGTTCATCTTGGTGTCACCGTTCTCATCATGGTGGAGGGCTACGGCGTAGCTCCCCTGCTTGAGCTGATCGATCACGATTTCAACGCGACCATCGGCGGCGGGAAGAACTTTCTTAACGACCGCCTTTTCGGGAACGCGGGGGAAAGATTCCGCGTCATCAAAAATCGCGACGAGAAGCTGCCCCTGATCGGAGCGCACGCCATCGATCGTTAACTTGAGCGTCGAAGCCTGAGCGGATGCCGTCGATAGGAGGATGGAGAGGAGAAGTGTCGTCATTCGTTGGAGCCTAGGACGGCCGGAGGAGAGTGGCAAGTGCATCCGAGCCCCGGCCCACCGGACCCGTGAGAACCAAATGATCGCTTGCGGAGAGCGGCGCGGAACGTGCTGATAAGCTCATCAGGAGATGGTGAACGTACGAGGAGACTCGAGAGGAGAAAACAATGCAACAAGAACTAAAGTTGACCGACGCGGATCAAAAGATCCTCCAATACCGACTCATGGAGTTGGAAGCCAAAGAACAAATTATCAATGAGGCTCGCGAAATTCAAAGAACGCGCCTGTGGAAGCAACGGGGTTTTCGATCGCTTCAACACTACTGCGAATCGGAACTCGGCTACAAAAGAGTCGAAGCCCGCCAGATCGCGATCCACGTCGGCGCGATCGTCACCCTCGATCAGCTGACATCGACCGACCCTGTCGTTCAGCGGCGCGTGGAAGTTTTGAAGGCTTGGCGCCGAAGCCGTTCGATACGTGAGAGAGTGCCGGCTTACAGGGTCTTTTCGAACCGCGCCCTCATGGAGCTGGCAACGAAAAAACCCGAATCCCTCGAGCAACTCGAGACGGTTTCGGGTTTTGGGGCGAAGCGAATTCGCGCTTATGGTTTAGGAATCCTTGAGAGTCTCAGGACCGCTTGATCACTCAGGATCGAGCGAGAGCTCTTCGGACTGCTCAAGATCGACCGCCGGTGTTTCTTCCATCGGCGTTTCGGACTTACTCAATTCCGAAGTTGAAGGCAGGGATGCCGCGGCAACGGAAGTTCCCTCCATCGGCTCAGCCGGTACGTCGGCCGTTGCCTGAGCGCTCGCGCTTTCTTCCATCACGGGCGGCATGTCAGAAGGCGAAGTCGCGGGCGACGGCTCAGAGGCCATTCGGCTCTCGGCCGGAACCTGCGCGTCACTTGAGTAGAGCGATTCGTCGATTTTCGGCTCGTTCATGACTGCCGCTGGCTTTGCGCGCTTGGCGATTCTCTTCACCGAAGCTTTGGAGTTCGCACCGGCGTACGAGCTATAGAGTTTGTCACCCATCGTTTTTTTGAGGAACTTCACGTGAGCCTTGGCAAGTTTCTCCTCGGCTTTCTTGCGTTCCTGCTTTTTCATCTTCTTGTTTTGGGCGAGTTTCTTGAGGCTCTTTGCGTACTTCTTCTCTTCGGCGATGACGGCATTGATCTTCTTTTTCTTCATGCCGAGCTTTTTCAACTTGGCTTCTTTGCGTTGGATCTCTTTTGCATCATTCGCGGCGGCAATGGCCTTCTTTTTCTTATC
>SXSP01000260.1 GCA_005792225.1 Bdellovibrionales bacterium
GAAACGAAAGCCGGCGAGCGCCCGAAAGCCCCCAGCCCGCCGGACCCGCCGGACCCGCCGGACCCGCCGCAAACCCCGCCCCAACCCTACTTCCCCGGCCGCTGCGGCCCAGCCCCAGCATCCATGAACTCCTTCACCTTTCCAAAAACCTGATCCGGCATGGTTCTCGGGAAAAGATGGCTTGCGCGATCGCTGTCGAGCATGACGAGTTCGTAGGGAAGATGATCGTGGTCGAGTCGGAAGGCGAAATCTTTGAGTTGTTCCTCTACGACGAGTTGATCGGCCTTGCCGCCGATGATTTGGAGGGGCGGAAGTTTCTTGGGCAGACCTAACGCGCGATCGAGGAGGTCGAAACCGCGGATGCCCTTGGTTGCCTTGATGGCGGCTTCGACTTTGAGGTTGATATCTTCGCGTTCGGTGTCGGAGAGGACCTTGCCCTTCTTGTGTTCAGTGATGAGGAAGTACTCACGGTAGGTCATGCGCATGAAGCCGTCCATCCAGGGATCAAGAAAAATATCCTTTGTTTGATCCAGAAGGAGCGCCCGGCGCACGGAGGATTGGAGGAACTGCACGTTCATCGCGAGTTGGGAGGCCATGAAGAACAGTGGTCCCATGATGGTGTTGACGGTTCCGGAGCTCACGCCGGAGGATTCGAGGACTTTACCTGCGTTGTTGACGAGGAATTGTGGCGACTTGACGTAGTCGCTGAAGAATTTATCGATGCGTTGGACATAGGGTGCGAGCATGTGGAGGGAGCGGACGACGATGCCGCGAACGTTTTGGAGTTCAACGGCGAGGCCGAAGGCGATTCCGCCTCCGTAGCTGTGGCCGAGAATTGATACTTGCTTTAAGTTGAGGTACTTGATGAGGTCGCGGACGTCTTCGATGTTGTCGCGGAAATTGAGTTCTGCGGGGATATCGCCGTGGCGTTTAACGAATTCCGAGAGCGTGCGCCCGTGACCGTGAAGATCAACGCGCAGAACGCCCATGCCTGAGCGGATGGCGAGATCGGCCATGGCTTCGAGGTGGTACATGGAATCGCCGAGCCCGTGCAGGAGCACGAGGGTGTTCTTGCCCTTCGCGGGTCGCACATAATCAAACACAATTTGACGATTGGCCGTTGATGTAAAGACTTTCAGTCCTTTGCTAAAAACTTTGGGTTGGAGCAACTCGAGCTCAAAGGCCATCCGGCATTGTTCGCGCGCGAGCGACATCATAGGAAAAGCGAGTATCAAGAGGATCAGGAGCTTTTTCATTTTAGTTACCTTATTTGAAATCTCAAAAGCGGATTGGAAAAGCGATTCCCATGCCGGGTGCCGGGGACCCCCTGATCGCTCGGCGGCGAAGTACCATGAAAAAAGACGTGAAACCTCGTGACGCAAAATGCGCGTGGCACTTGAGTTGCAAACTTGCGCCTCCGAGCTGAAAGCTCACGATCGTTCCCGCAAATATTGGATGTGCGTGGACGTTATTCGTCGAACCGCAAAGGAGTTCGACATCATGATGATGGCACTTGTACGTCGGTTGTTTTTGGCGTTGTTGACCCTTTCGATGTTGGTCTTTGCGGCCCTCTTCGCCGATCCACGTCCCATTGACAAAAGCTCCGACCAGAAGTCGGCCCGAAAATCCGCAAAGCCCGCCATTGCCCAAAAGAGCGACCAAAAAAACGAGCTGATTGAGATGAGGGAGCCGCTCCCCTCACCGACTCCGGGTGCGACTCTGGAAGAATCGGCGTTGGAAAAATCCGCGTTGATCGAGAAACTCCAGACGGAAGCCGACAAACTCTACGCCACCGACGATCCCCAGGCGGATCAACGCCTCAAACGCTTGGCCGAAGATCTCAACTTGTCGTCGGCTCGGGAGCTGAAGCGAGTCGCGCTGGATTCAGAGAAGCCGCAGAGTGCGAGGTTCCTTGCCGTTTATCTTTTGGGTTTGCGCGCGGCTGAATTCTCGACTGAGCTTTTTGAAATCGCGCTGACGGACGCTTCGATCCTTGAGACGAACTTTACCGCGGAAGTGAGTGTTCGCATTCAGGCGATGGCGGCTCTGGACTCCTTGACGGGCACCGATCAAGCGCGCGTGCAGAAGATGTTTGAGCAAATCGAGGGACGTCAGTCGAACTCGCTCTTGCAGAAGGTCGCGCGCCTCGGTGTTCGGGGTTCGAAGCAGGGCAATCCTATCATCCAGAAATACATCGATATGGAACTTTCGGAGATCATGGATGAAAGTCATTAAGTTCATCCTGCTTCTCACGTTCGCCTTAATCAGCAGAGCCCACGCGGCCTCCTGCGCGGAGCAACCTGTCGTGAAACAAATTCGTTCGGAGATCAACTTCGACGTGCGCAACGAGAAACTCTGCCAAACGCTCACGACACTCAAGACCGTTCGCATGAAGGCTTCGCGATTTAAATCGAAGATGAACCGCGGCCTTCTCGCGAAGGGATATTGGCCTTACCTAAGGACGCAAGGGTTAAAGGCGATCGAGATCTCAAACTCCCCCAGTTGTAAGGGCATCTACGGGTTCGTGGATCAGGCGAGAAAACCTTGGACCATCTCGCTCTGTCCCCTCTTCTTTGACAAATCCGTTTCCGTGCCCGATCGGATGCAATTGATTCTTCATGAGGCGAGACACTTCAGCGGTCACCCTCATGTCGAGTGCACGCGCGGAACTTGGAAGGGCGTCAAAGGCGGCTGCGACGAGGCAATCACCAACGAAGGAAGTTACGCGGTCAGCGCGGAGTCGATGGCTCGATTGGGAATGCGCGCGAGAAATCTCTCGGCGGCGGCACGGGCGAACGCAAAACTCTTGGCGCTGAGTTACGCACAAAATCGGTTCAATCAACCCGTCTTCACGAGCGGCGCTCGCGCCGTTTATCTCGCCTCTGACGAGCAGGAAAAAGGATTCTTCTTCGATGGGAAGAACTTTTACCCGGCACCCTACGTCGAGGACGCATACGTCGTCAGTCGCACTTCAGCCGTGGATGTGTTTCCGAAATACAGAAGTGAGCCGGCGTATGTCTTGAATCTCTACTCGTCAACCCACGCGGTCGACGAAAAGGCCCCGAAGGGCACTCTCCCGGCCGAATATAACCGGTTGTCACCCTCGGAGCGACCCGAGGTGATCGACATCGTCACCACCGGAGAGTTCTTATGTTTCGTTCAGCCGCACCAGCTCGATTGCTCAACCTCGGGCAAAAAGAAGGCGAGCATCTGGCTTGAGAAATCGATTGAACGGGTGTTCACGCCGGAGGATTTGAAGGTCAAACCCGCTCGTCACACCCTCTACATCGTGGACCGAGAAGGAAAAATGATCCTCGTGCGTTTGAAGACGAACGGCGAATCTTCAGTGAGTGAAGTCCTCAATCCCATCGGCGGAATCAAGGGGATCGCCCAATTAAAGGCCACTCGGTTCGGCTTAAGAAAAGACGGCATCCTCATGATGGAGAAGTCAGGTCGATGGGCACCGGTTCCGAATGCCGAAGGTGCGCGGTTCGATTCGTTGAGCCGACCGTTTATTTGGTCGCCCCAACTTATCTCGGGAGAATGAAGTCGAGACCGCGCGTGCGGAGTCTCCGCCAGACAGCCTTGAGCAAGTGATAGATCCACACTCGCTTGATACGTCGTGCACGCAAAGCAACGAACAGCGCGAGTGAGTAGGCCACTCCAAAATTAAGAAGCAGGATCAAGAAGATTCCGAGAACCGCCAAGCCGAAATCCCATCCGCTCACTGCCGACCACTTCAGACCGGCCATTGAGAACGCGAGTGAACCCGACGAGAGGGTCACGTGTCGAATGTCGATCGGAAGACCAAAGAATTTTCCGATGATCGGTGTAAACGCGAGGAGGAAGCCGATTGAAACGTTACTTCCAATGCCGGCGATCTCGCGCGAGAAGACTTTTGAGATACGGTTTGCGATCTTTTCGTTGAAGAGAGCATGAAGCAAACGGTTCGTCGCGATGGCCTCCGGCATACGCCTAAAGACGGCCCAGTTCTCAAGCCAGCCGCCAATGACGGCCGAGAGCCAAAGAATCACGCCGGTGAGCGCGGCGGCGGGAACCGTGACGCTCGTGAATGGATTAAAGCTCTTAATCGTCTTCATGGCGTAGGCCGGGTCGTACAACGCGTGACCGGTGGTCTTCGCGTAGAGCAAATTGAAGATTAACGCACCCGGAATGACGAGCCCGACGTTTCCGAGAGCCGCCGCCAACTGAGTTCGCGTGATCCGCGTCACTTCATCGACGAACTCGTCCAGCTGACGTCGGTGATTGAGCGAGACGAGTTTATTTGCGAGCGCGGTCGCGGTCATCGAAGGCTGCTTGGTCGCGAGCGAGAAGTGCATCGCTTGCATGAAGATGAAACTTCCCGAGTAATTCAGCCAAGAAAAGAAGCCCTCAAAGAAAAGCGGAAGACCCGCATGGGTCGAGAAAAACTTAAAGACCGTCGTGAAAACGGTGACGATCCCGCCGCCCGCGGCCGAGAGGAGCATCTTCCAGTACTCGTAGGCATTCGTCGCGATGTAATGGTCCCCGGCGAATCCCACGCGTTCGACGACCTTTCGGGAGATCAAGTCCATGTTCTGCCCGAAGAGCCGCCTGAGCTTTGTCGTTTCGATGCTTCGATCGACGAGCTCGGCCGTGAAGTTTCGTGCCTTCTCGAGGCTGTTATCGTTAGCCGTGGGATTTAAGATGTCGACCAGAACGCGCACGCGGGTCAGCGACGACGTCAATTTTTCCAATTTATAAACGAGGGCGACGCTGACGCCCTTTTGTTCGAGGTGCCGGTACACCTCGGAAATACGCGCATGGCAAGCATCCACGTCGGTGCGTATCTTCTCGACCAAAGTCGACTCGAGATCGGGGCTCGCTCCCCTCTTGACGTGAACGTAGGCGAGGAGACTTTCGTTCAAGGCGCTAAAGGGAGATTTGATGATTGAGTGATCATCCATCCGAATCCGAAGTTCCGGGAGAAGTCCCGTGGCCGCGATGTCGGGGGCGAGCACCAAGAGCGAATCAATCATCGCTTCGCGAAGACCTTCGAAGACTTTCTCTGGTTGTTCCGCGCCAAAGCGCATGAGTTCCACCAGCCGCGCCACCATGTCGAGGGGCAACCCGCGAATCCAGTCCGGATCCGAGTCGTCCTTGAAGATCTTGACGAAGAGAAGTGCGAAATCGTGAACATCCACGGGTGCGGGCAAGAACTTCCGCTGAATTCGGTTTGAAGCTTCGCTGAAGAACCCACCCTCTTTGAAGAGTCCCGTGGAGCTGAAGAGGTCGGCCGCCGACGCCTCAAGCAGGATTGAGCGAAGAACCCCCGCCGCGTTGATCTTCCACTCCGGGTTGCGATCAAGAATGTGCAAGCAATACCGGAGGCGAACGGTTTGAAGACGACGCTGTCTCTGCTGTCGGCTCCGCGTGTGTTCGGGTAGAGAGGCACGCTCTTCACTCGTGTGGAACGGCGAACGCAGCCACTGGATCATATCTTGATGCCAATCGACTCTGTCGGCGAGTGGCTTGGAGGGATGAGCCTCGGCCAGAAGAACGTCGAGGTTCACCCGCTTGGAAAACGGCTGAAGAAGGAGTCTTGCTCGCTCGAGAACCGGGTAAGTACGTCTCACTTCACTGCTCTCTTCAAGGTCATTGACCGGCGGAGGTTCGGAACGCGAGGCCGAAGAGGAGATAAAGGCTCGTGCCAGGTCCCCCCATGAACTTCAAATCTCCGCGCAACCAAAGAGTGTCTGACACGAGCATCATCGCGCCCACGCCGACTTCCAGGCCGTATTCGGTCAAACGGTTGGACGTATTTTTTTGGGAGTAGTAATTCAAGACCGGCCCCGCGTAGATCAAACCCGAAATTCCCTGCGCCACCGGAATTTCCCCGCGGACATCGACAGTCAAAGTCGTAAAGTCCACCCCTTGCGCGTGCGAGTTTTGGCCGCCAACCTCGAGGGCACCGAATGATCCCGCGAATGCGTACCGGCCGCCAAACACCGGAAGAATCTCCGTCACCCCTTCGATTTGATTCGGTAACATATGACCGACGAAGAAACTGAAGTCATCGCGACCATTGGCATCTTGAGCCCGAGCGAACGAGGCCGTCAGACAACCGGTCGTGAGCCAAACGATGAAGAAAATCCACGTAAACTTCGGCATTTCACCAATGGTAATTGATCGCGTCGCACTCCACAATCTCTTGTAAGACTCAAGTCCTATGCGCAAAGATGATCGTATGGCGAATACGAACTCCAAAGACATCGCGAGACGAGAAGGCCACTTCGAGGGCTACGGCGGAACCGAGCTCTTCTTCCAAACTTGGTCTTTGCCAGAGAACAACGAGACTTTGGTCATAACGCACGGGATGGCTGAACATTCGGAATGCTACGTTCACACCGCCGATGCTCTCGTAAAACTGGGTTGGAACATCTGCGCCTGGGATCTTCGCGGCCACGGCCGCTCCGAGGGTAAGCGCGGATTTGTCGGCGAGTTTCACGAGTACGCAAAAGATCTCGCGCTTTTTTTGAAGTTCCTCAGGGCTTCCGATCGCCTCAAAGACAATTTCGCTCTCGTCGGGCACTCGATGGGTGGGTTGATTTCGCTCCGCCATTTGGTCGACGATGATACGACGGCTCCTCGACCCAAAGCGCTGGCCTTGAGCTCACCGCTGCTCGGAATCGGCGTCGCGGTGCCCGCCGTGAAATCAATGGCCGCCAAGTTTCTCAATAAGGTGATTCCGACGATCACGCTCCACAATGAGATCCGTTACGACGAACTCACCCGCGATATGGAGAGGCTCAAAGGTTACGACACCGATCCGCTCCGGCACGATAAGATCTCGCCCGGGCTTTATCTCGGAATGCTCGAGAACATCGAGTTCGTAAAACAACGTGCCGACCGGTTGAAGCTCTCCACATTGGTGCAGGCGGCTGGCCAAGAAAAAATCGTGAGCCTTCCGGCCATTCGTGAGTTTTTCCCCCGCATCGGTGCCGCCGATAAAAAACTGATCGTTTACGATGAAAGCTACCACGAGGTCTTCAACGATCTCGATCGCGAAGACGTGTTCCGAGATCTGGATGCGTTTTTCGCCCCACGCGTTCGGGGAGTAAAAAAATGACTATGCGTTTGATGACGGTCGTTCTGCTGAGCCTCGCCTTCGTGAGTTGCACGAGCACGCAACTTGACGAGCAAAACGCTCCTTCTCAGGACACGGCACCCGAGACTCCCGAAAAGTACAACAAGCTCATCGAACGTTTCGCCCGCGGAGACTCGGAGTACACGGGCTTCTACAACAACTTCGAATATAAAGCGATTTTGCTGAGCTCCGTGGTGCGCGAGGCGAGCCTCAAGCGCCAGGGTGACTACTACCAGTGGGACCGAGAAAAACAGCTCGTCGAGCGCGAGAAAGTGCAGAAAGAACTCGCCGAAGAGACACGCGTGTTCATGAGCTTCTTTACGCCAGACCGTAACAACGACAATCTCACGAACGCAAAATCGATCTGGAAAATCTATATCGATGCCGGAGGCCGTCGCTACGAGGGCAAAGTGAAGCGGCTTCGCAATCTTTTGGCCGAGCTTCAGTCACTCTACCCATTTCACACGCGCTGGACGACGCCCTACGAAGTCTCGTTTCCCGTCGCGACCACGGCGATTGAAACTCAAGAGGTCGTTTACACGATCACGGGTCCACTCGGAACGCGCGCGGTTACTTTTCCTGCCGTGAAGTAAGTTTTGCGAGAGTCTCGATCAATAATCCCGGATTTACGGGCTTCGTTAGATAATCGGTGAACCCGCTGCTGAGCGCTCGATCCATCTCTTCTTTCATGGCATGGGCCGTGAGCGCAACGATCGGAGTGGTGAGCCCGCGCCCCCGGAGCTCGCGGGTCGCCTCATAGCCGTCAAGGTTCGGCATCTGAAGATCCATCAATATGACATCAAATGCTGTGGCCGCCCCCTTTTCGACTCCCTCAAGGCCATCGGATGCGACTTCAACATTCGCGCCGGTCTTCTTGAGGTAACGGGTCAGGAGAAGCTGATTGTCGATGGAGTCCTCAACCAGCAAGACACGCAACCCGGCCAAGTTCTTCGCTCCGGCGATAGCGGCGGCTGCAGGAGCCGGGGCCGCGTAATCGCTCTTGGTGAGGACACCCGCATCGAAGTAGAATTTGAATGTACTGCCGCGTCCCTCTTCACTCCACTCCAGCGTCAGGTCCCCTCCGAGAGCTTGCGCGAGACGCTTGGAAAGATTGAGACCGAGTCCCGTTCCACCATACTTGCGAGTGGTTGAACTATCCGCCTGCACGAATGCCTCGAAGAGCCGCGCCCGTTGAGCAGCCGAAAGCCCGATGCCGGAATCCGTGACGTCGATTTCGACCTGCGTGAGCCCGCCATCTTCGCGAGCGGTGGCGACGAGTTCGACCCCACCGCGCTCGGTAAACTTCACGGCGTTACTCACCAGGTTCAGAACGACTTGCCGCAGGCGCGTGATGTCGCTCACCACGAATTGCGGAAATGGTTGCACGACTCTCAGCGCGAGCGAAATCCCCTTCTCTCGAGCCTGAAGACGCATGCCTTCGATGATTTCTGATATGAGTTCGGTCAAAGAGAAACGACTCTTCTCGATCTCGATTTTTCCAGCTTCCACCTTCGCGAGATCGAGGATCTCACCCAGAAGTTTGGTCAGATTCTGCGCGTTCCGCTTGATCGTAAGAAGGTACTCGTTACGATCGGCCTCGGCGAGATTCGGCTCGAGCGCGAGGTCGGCGAAACCCTGAACGACCCCAAGGGGGGTTCGAATTTCATGACTCATGTTCGAGAGAAAACGCGTTTTCGCCTGGTTCGCGGCTTCCGCCGCCTCAAACGCGAGTCTTTGTGCTTCCTCGGATTTTCTTCTCTCGGTGATATCAAAAGACGCGATCGTAACACCGGTTAAGACACCACCGTCCTCGCGGAGCGGTTCGAACGTCGTATCAAAGGACCGAACTTCGTCATCGAAAGTGAGATCGATCACCGCGCGAACGGGAGCTCCTGAATCGAGAACTTCACGCTTGAGTCGCATGAGCCTTTTCGCCTGATCGGGCGGAAAAATCTCTTCATCCCTCTTGCCCAGGTAGCCTGAGTCTCCGCGAGACCCGGGCGCGTTGTGGATCCAAGTATAGCGGAGATCAAGATCGCATGACGAAATCGTGATGGGCGCGCTTTGAAGCGCCACTCGGAACCGTTCCTCGGTGATCCGGAGATTCTCGTCCACGGTGCGCGCACGCAGCAAAGCTTTGATGGTTGCGATGAGGACGGCCGGTTCAAAAGGATGCGTGAGATAACTATCGGCTCCGCCCTCGAGGCCATTGATGCGATCTTTCGACGTCACGTAGCTCGCGGAAACTTGAAGCACGGGAATATGAGTCGTCGCCGGTTCCAGCTTGATGCGGCGACAAACTTCGAAGCCGAGCATGTCTGGCAAATGGATATCGAGAGTCACGAGATCCGGCTTTTCGGAGCGAACGAGCTCGAGCGCGTCTTGACCATTGGCGGCCTCGACGACCTGAAAGCCTTCGCTCTTGAGCGTGCGCGCGACTGCGTAGCGGGTGGCCTCAGTATCGTCGACGACGAGAATTTTCTTTTGAGTCGAACTCATCATTTCGAACCTCACATGTCCTTGTAATCGAAGCCCGCTTTTTTAAGGGCGGCTTTCAGTTCGGCAATCGCACCGAGGTGATCACTTCGCTCTTTGGACAAAACAGCCACGGCCTTTTCGCTGAGAAACTCAATTTCATCTTCGACGAGCACACGAGCGGTGTTCACGATGACGGGTATCCCTTTCAAGCGGGGATCGGCCTTCATCTTGGAGAGAACCTCAAAGCCATTGAGATGAGGCATTCCTAAATCCAAGAAGACAAGATCCGGATCCCACGTTCTGATTTTCTGAAGTCCCTGGTTGCCATCTTCCGCTTCTTGAAACTCGGCGGTGATCTCGTTCGCGACCAAACCGCGGATCACGTAGCGCGAGGGCTCATCGTCGTCGATCAACAAAACTTTGAAGCGGCTGGCGTCATGGTCGGTCGAGCTCGACTGCACACTGGCCGCGGCCGAGTGCTCGATCAACACTCCCTCATCGGCGCCGAGGAACATTCTTGGAATGCGAACAAAGAACTGCGAACCCTTGCCGAGTTCGCTCTCCACCCAGAGATCGCCGCCCAAAAGCCGGGTGAGTTTTTTCGACAATGGAAGTCCGAGGCCTGTGCCCTTTGACTTCCGCTGAAGCTTTGAATCCACCTGACTAAATTCCTCGAAGATGCTCCGGAGGTATTCGGGTGCGATGCCGATACCC
>SXSP01000261.1 GCA_005792225.1 Bdellovibrionales bacterium
ATGATCGGCGAGAGTTTCACGTTGCCCGGCTTATAGACGCCGTGAACGTTGCCGAAAGAAGCCGCGATCGTGAAGTTGGGTCCGATCTTGCTCAATTGCTCGTAAGCGTAAGCGACATCCTCGGGTTGAGTGTAGAGTTTCGAATTATCAATATCAGAGTTGTCGACACCGTCTTCTTCGCCCCCTGTCACGCCGAGTTCAATCTCGATGCCGGTGTCGAAGGCATTCATTCTTTTGAAATAGCTCGCCGAGATTTCAATGTTTTCGTGAAGCGGTTCTTCGGAGAGATCGAGCATGTGAGACGAGAAGAGGGGCTTTTTGTGCTCTTTGTAGTGAGCGGCGCCGGCCTCAACCATTTGATCGATCCACGGTAGGAGCTTTTTTGCGGCGTGATCCGTGTGGACGATGACGGGCACGCCGTAATGTTCGGCCAAAAGATGAACGTGGCGCGCGCCCGAGATCGCGCCGAGGGCTGCTGCTTTTTCATTCTCAAGTTTTAAGCCCTTGCCGGCGTAGAACTGGGATCCACCGTTTGAAAACTGAACGATCACGGGGGAGTTGAGAGACTTTGCGGCCTCCAGGACGCCGTTAATGGAGTCGGTTCCGATGACGTTGACCGCAGGAATGGCGAATTTGTTTTCTTTTGCGTATTGGTAGAGTTCTTGTAGTGCCGAGCCGTAGACCAAACCTGGTTTAAATTTCATCTCAAAGTTCCCCTTCTTCAAAATCCTGAACGGAGACTACCAGGAAGTGTGGTGAAAGGCACCCCTCGCTTTGAGACACTTCAAGTATCGATGCGGCGCGCTCCTCGCTCCGGGCTGAAACGTCTCGGACAGAAAAGTTGTGGGGAGTGACGAAGATGGAGACAATAGAGCGAGGTGGTTTAATTATGAATGCCCCCGCGAACGACAACTATAACGCGTTTATTGAGATGATCCCTTACTACTTCTTGGGACTCATGATCCCGCTCGCCATCGTGGCCGCGATCTGGGTTTACCGCGATGCCTTGTTCTCGAAGGAAGAGAAAAAAAAGAAGTCATAGGCATCTGTATCTAGCTCCGGTAACGAATGATTGGGTGCGATCGTGGTAGTCTTCCGTTGAACGGAAGGAGAGGCAGCCATGAAAACACCGTTTGTTCTTCTATTTTCTTTTTTATTCCCTTTAGCACTGACAGTTCCCGCGTTTGGAGGCTCGAATCAAGAGAGCGCAAAGGATTCGTCTTGCGTGAGCCAGAGATCGGCTTCGGTTTTCTTGACGGAATTAGGCCTGCAACGGCCAAATCCCACGGATTGCTATCTTGAGTGCAAGGTCACGAGCGGCGGCGACTCCGGAGACAGCTTCACCCGTTGTTACAACGAGTGCATGAGCCGACGTTAAAAAGTCAATTCGGCCGCGTTTGTTTACGAGTCCGTTCCGAAGGGTCGCAAACGCGACCGAATTGCGTATTAAACAAAAATTGATTTGATGGTGAGTTCGTGCAGAATGTCGTCGGGAACGGGGACATTCATGACAGGTATGCGCGAAACACCTCAGCCGGTTCACGACCTCTTGATCTGGAATGAGCGAGCCATCGTACCGTATTTCGTCGGCGCGGCCGCCGTGGTGGTCGCGATCGCCGCTGAGGTATTTCTCCGCGCGCACGCCGATTTCGCGTCTGTCGTCTTCCTTTATCTTTTTCCGGTGATGATCACCGCTTGGTTCGGCGGGTTCTTACCTGGTCTCTTTGCCACCGCACTCTCGCTCATGGCACTGACCTTGAGCGCCCAGATTCCGGGACAATTGGAAAATCCAAGCGCAAGTTTGCCCGCGCGAATGGTGCTGTTTCTGCTCGCTTGCTTGATGGTGAGCGGGCTATCCGGTTTGCTCCACGTCTACCGTCGTCGCCTCATCGAGCGAGTTGTGAGCGAGAAGAAGAGTCGGGATGCGGCCGAGGCAGCGCGAATTCAAGCGAACGAGGCGCTCTTCCGACTGCAAACCGCACGTGGGGACCTTCGCCGCACCGATGTCCAGATGAAAACGATTATCGAGGCGATGCCCGAGTTCGGCGCGTGGCTCTACGGACCGAAAGGTCAACCCATCTACATGAGTCGTTCGTTCTTAAAGCTTCTCGGCATGGACGAAGAAGAAGCGGGGTACCTCGGTTGGGCGAAACGGGTCCTCCCTGAGCAGCGCGAGGGGTTCGTTCGAAAGTGGCGTGAATGTCTTGAAAGAGGGGTTGGCTGGGATGATGAAGTTGAAATCGAGGCGGCCGACGGTACCATCTACACGATCTTTTGCGAAGGTCGACCTGTCAGGGAGCCAACGGGAGAGTTGATCGGCTGGGTCGGTGTCAAGCTCGACGTCACCGCACGCAGGCAAGCGGAAGCCGCCCTGAGAAAGAGCGAACTCCAATTTAAAAGAATTGTAGATGCAAACCTCCTCGGAGTGTTCCAGATCGATGGTTCCGGTCGCATCACGTTCGCGAACGATAAGTTTTTAGAGATGCTCGCCGTCACACGGGATGACGTGCGCTTAGGACGATTATTGTGGAATAAAATCGCGCGAGCTTCCGAGAACGAAGCGATGGTATCTACGCAGTTTGTCCATGGGAGTGATGTCCGTGATCCCATCCAGATCGAGTGTCAGGCAGCGGATGGTCGGCTTGTTCCGGTTCTCTTCGGCGCGACGGTCGGAGATGCGGATCACGATACGGTCGCCTTTGTACTCGACCTCTCCGAGCAAAAACGGATCGAAGCGGAGCTCGTTGCGGCGAAAGAGCGGGCGGAAAGCGCGGACCGCGCGAAGAGCATTTTTCTGGCGAATATGTCCCATGAGATCCGAACTCCACTCGGCGCGATTATCGGCTTCGCCGAGCTCCTTCTCGATGAGAATCAATCAAAGGAGACCCGGGACGCGAACCTCGAGACCATTATCAAAAATGGTCGTCATTTAACGAGAATCATCAACGACATTCTCGATCTCTCCAAAATCGATTCGGAGGCGTTTCGGGTCACCCAGCAGGAGTTTTCGCTGCGCGAGCTCATGGAAGACCTCCGAGCGCTGCTCGGCACTCAAGCTCTCGAGAAAAGTTTGGAGCTGCGTATCCTCGTTGAGACCGAACTGCCCGAACGCATTCGGTCCGACGCCGGGCGAATTAAACAGGTGTTGGTTAATATCATTGGGAACGCCATTAAGTTCACCCAAAACGGTCGGGTGGAAATCCGCATTCGCGGGAATCCGATCGAAGGGGAGGACGGGCGACGTTGGCAGTTGGAGTGGCTCATCGACGACACCGGCATCGGAATACGACCCGAGGAGAGGGAGCGGCTCTTTAAGGCATTCGCCCAGGCGCAACCCTCGATCGCGCGGATGTACGGCGGCACGGGGCTTGGGCTTCATCTCTCTCGGAAACTCGCGCAGGCTCTCGGTGGCGAACTCGTCTTGACGAAGAGTGAATGCGGGAAGGGGAGTCAATTTTGTTTCTCGATTCCGGTCGAGGTAACGACAGGTGACCGCTTTAAAGATCTATCAGGCGGAATTCATCAGACCTCAAGTCAACGAAGGCTGACGAAGGATCGAAAACTCCAAGGGCGAAAGATCCTGGTCGTTGATGACTCCCCAGATCTGAAAAAGTTGATTCACCACTTCTTGACCGCGAGCGGGGCCGAGGTTGATCTCGCGTCAAACGGTTTAGAAGGAATTCGGGCCGCCCTTACGAACCACTATCACGCGGTCGTCATGGATATCGAGATGCCGGTCTGCAATGGCTATGAGGCGATTCGACGGCTCAGGGCTGAGGACTACCTAGGGCCCGTCATCGCTCTCACGGCCCACGCGATGCGCGGGGAGAAGGAACATAGTTTAAACGCGGGATTTAATGACTACCTGGTCAAGCCCATCGATCGTGACGCTCTGATTCATTCGCTGGCGACTTTGATCGATCGACCTTCCAAATATGCATCTGAGACTTCGCACCCCCCACATTGAGACTTCGGCAAAACAGATTCCCTGTTTTAGATTTCGCAACATTTGACCGGGTAGCTGTGTTGTAAGTTAAAACGATTGGGTCATGATTCGGAAAATGAGAGTCTTCATGTTCGGTTTAAGCTGGGCCGTACTCGTGGGTGCGGGCCTGGGCGTTATGGGTGCGTACGGGCAAGTTTCGGGTGCCGTCGGAGCGATTCCTTCCCAATGGCCGGAGGCCTCGCGGCTCGCACACGCGGGTCGATCCACCCTGCTCATCTTCTTGCATCCCGAGTGCGGTTGCAGTCGCGCGAGCGTCGGAGAACTCGATCGTGTCCTCGCGCATGCCTCTTCCGATGTCGACACGCACGCGATCTTCATCAAGCCTAAAAAATGGTCGGACGAGAAAGTTCGCGGTGAGCTTTGGGAGCAAGCCGGAGCCATTCCCGGCGTTCGCTTGCATGTCGATGCGGATTCGCATGAAGCAAAATTGTTTGGTGCGAAAACTTCGGGACATACGATTTTGTTTGATCCCCAAGGTCGACGCGTTTTTTCGGGCGGAATCACGCCGTCGCGCGGCCATATGGGAGACAATGTTGGTCAATTGGCGCTCGTTGACCTTCTCAATGGACTAAAAAAAGAAGAGTCGATCGCGACGCGAGTGTTTGGTTGTGGTCTGTTTGGCGGTGAGTTCATCAACCGGAAGGTCCTCGCATTTTTCTCGGGGGCGACGCCATGACGAAGGCCACTTGCATTCGCCAGCGCGCGAGTCAGCTTTTTCATCATCAGCGCGATCGCATTCAGGTAAGAACCGACGGGCTCTTCGCGAAACTCTTCGTCCTTCAGTATTTCGCGGCAATCTACGCGGCCCTCGCCATTTCCCCTAAGACGTGGATGGGGAGCGAAAGCTCCGTTCACGTACACGTTTATGCGGCGGTGATCCTCGGGGCGTTGATCTTTAGTTTTCCGCTCTACCTCATCAAAAAGATGCCGGGCGCGGTGCTCACGCGCCATACGGTCGCCATTGCGCAGATGTTATTTTCGGGATTGCTGATTCACTTAACGGGTGGTCGGATCGAAACTCACTTTCATATCTTCGGTTCGCTCGCTTTCTTAAGTTTTTACCGGGATTGGCGGGTTCTCGCTTCGGCTTCTGCGATCGTGGCGGCGGATCACTTTCTTCGCGGAGTCTTCTGGCCGCAGTCGGTGTTCGGGGTTTTAACGGCCGACGGTTGGCGCTGGCTCGAGCATGCGGGTTGGGTCTTGTTCGAAGATATATTCCTCTACTTCGCGATCTCCCAGAGTTTACAGGAGATGCAAGGCATTGCCGAGCACCAGGCGAAGACGGAATTCAAAGAAGCGTCCCTGCGAAAGAGTGAAGCGGATTTTCGCGCGATCTTTCAGCTCGCCGGTTCAGGCAAGCTTGAGGCGGATCCGGTTTCCGCTCGAATCACGAAGGTAAATAAAAAATACTGTGAGATCACGGGCTACTCCGAGGATGAACTCCTGGGTATGAGGATTTTTGATCTTACGTGGCCCGAAGATCTTGCTCAAGACCGAGCGAGATACGCGAATCTCCACGTCGGTGCCGCTCCCGATTTCCATTACGAAAAACGCTACCGCCGAAAAGACGGCTCCTGCATGTGGGTGAGCGTGACCGGAGCGGTGATCAAGGACGAAAACGGAATTCCCATTCGAACCATCGCGACGATTCATGACATCACCGAGAAGAGGCGAATTGAAGAGGAGCTCGCCGTTTCTCGGATCAAAGCTGAAGAGGCGAGTCATGCGAAGTCCGCGTTCATCGCCAATATGTCGCATGAAATTCGCACGCCCCTGGGTGCGATGCTCGGCTTCGCTCAGCTCATGCTTGATGATCAAAACACGACCGTCGATCAACAAAACAATCTGAAAACGATTTTACGGAACGGCGATCAGCTTTACCGGATTATTAACGAGGTTCTCGACATCTCGAAAATCGAGGCGAATAAGATGGACATCGAAAAGGCGCGCTTTTCGCTCGACGAAGTCATCTATGACGTCACCTCGCTTCTGTCGGTAAAGGCGCAGCAAAAAGGCCTGGCGCTCGAGGTTCACAGCGCGGGACCGCTTCCGGATACGATCGTGACGGATCAAACGAAGTTCCGCCAGATTCTCGTCAACGTCATCGGAAACGCGATCAAGTTTACCGATCAGGGCAAGGTTGAAGTGACCTTCCGTTTGAAAGAGAGCGAAGCGGACTCGAGTTGCCTTGAGATAAGAGTTGAAGATACCGGCACCGGAATCCCGGAAGAAAAACGTGATCGGTTGTTCAAGCCCTTCTCCCAGGCTGATGCAACGACATCAAGAAAGTTCGGTGGAACGGGTCTCGGGCTTTATCTCTCGCGCACGTTTGCTCAGGCATTGGGTGGAGACTTACGTCTGGAGCCGGCATCCGAAGCCGCAGGGACGACATTTCTTATCACGATTGATGCGGGCCCGTTGGAACGGAAACCCTTTAAGCACCTGCACGCGGGTATGGGCGAGCACGTGGTCAAGGGCGATTTCACCCAAGCCAAGCTTGAGAGACTCGATGGCGTGCGGGTTCTCGTGGTGGACGATTCACCGGACAACCTTCGACTGACCACTCGAATGCTTACGGCCTCGGGTGCGGATGTCGAGTGCGCGGCGGACGGCGAGAGTGCCATTAAG
Source organism: Bdellovibrionales bacterium (assembly GCA_005792225.1). Taxonomy (GTDB): domain Bacteria; phylum Bdellovibrionota; class Bdellovibrionia; order Bdellovibrionales; family JAMPXM01; genus SXSP01. The sequence continues at coordinate 6,635 of SXSP01000261.1, forward strand.
GTTCTCGCAAGCTTGAGCTTTGATGTTGTCTTGATGGACATTCAAATGCCGGGTCTCGATGGCTACGAGACGATTCGTCGCTTGCGGGCCATGGGCTATCGTAAGCCCGTTCTTGCTCTTACCGCGCACGCGATGAAAGGGGAACGTGAGCGGTGTCTCGAAGCTGGGTTTGACGGCCACCTCGTCAAGCCGATTGACAGGCCCGCGATGTTGAAGGCTGTTCGCGAGAGGGCGAAGCCGGTCTTCGAGCCCGTGAGAGAGCAAGCCACGGTTTGATCAACCCGATCACCGAGAACCTGCCCTGAAATGAAAAGGTTTCGTCGCACTCCTCGCCCGAGCTTGCGGATGGAGAGGATCGCGTTAGTCTCGTTGTCTTTCAACCGATGGGAGACAAATCCATGGATAATCAAAAAAAATTTGCAGTCGTGACGGGAGCCTCGGTCGGGATCGGCTTCGAGCTCGCCAAGGTGTTCGCTCAAAATCACTTTGATCTTTTGATTTGCGCGCGCGGTGAGGAGATCGACCGCGCGGCCGAGGAGCTTCGCGGCCTTGGCGTTCAAGTGGAGACGATGCAGGTCGACTTGGCCCAACCGGCGGGAGTCGAGGAATTTTACTCGAAGATCGCGGGACGTTCCGTGGATGCGATCGCGCTGAACGCGGGAGTCGGGGCGGGTGGGGATTTCGCACGCGAGATGGATCTTGCGGCTGAACTCAACATCATCGATTTGAATGTTCGTTCGACGGTCCATCTTGCAAAACTCGTTCTCAAAGACATGGTTTCGCGCGGCGAGGGTCGGGTTCTGTTTGTTTCGTCGATCGCGGCGATGATGCCGGGAAGTTTTGAGGCGGTCTATGCAGCTTCCAAAGCGTTCGTTCAGTCTTTCGCCCAGGCCATTCGCGAGGAGTTAAAGGACACGGGAGTGACCGTCACTGCCCTTCAGCCGGGCCCGACCGACACCGAGTTTTTCGAGCGCGCCGGAATGCAGGATACCCGCATTGGTTCCATGGAGAAGAAAGACGATCCAGCGCAAGTCGCTCAGCAAGGTTACGAAGCTCTGATGGCGGGTCAAGATCACGTCGTCGCTGGAAGCCTCATGAACAAAGTCATGGCGGCCGCCGGAAAGATCCTTCCCGAAACCGTAGGCTCGGCGGCCCACCGCCACCTCTCCCAACCCGGGACCGGCGACACCCATCATTGATGATGTCCTAGCCTATGCCGGATCGGGGCAGATCATCTAAACTAGGCTTGTGAAAAGCAGAGCCTGGTATTTGACCTTCTTGTCCCTGATCTTAACGACTTCGATCGCGCGAGCCCAATCGGGGCTCGCGGATCTCGACTTCGGCCATTGGGAATTTCAGATCCCTCAGTCGAGGAGGGGTGAACCAAAGCCGCGCGTGGACTGGTCACAACCTCCCGTCGGGTGCGTCGAAGATCTCGTGCCTTCGGTTCCAAATCGGCCTTGTTTAGATTTGAGCGCCGTCGCCGATCCCCGAAAAGACTGGCCCGCGCAAATTCCCGCAGACGACCTGAGGTATTGGAAGGAAACTAAAAGACCGCTGCAGTACTGCCGAGCGTTGGAAGTTGAACGTCGCGAGCGCGAAATGCCTGGCACGTTTCCGCCGGGCGCCTTGCAGCTCGCATGGATGCAGCGACTCTCAGCTCGCAATCACCGAGGGAAAACTCGCGCGATCTACATGGCCAGTCGTGAGTACAACGTTCCCGTGCACGTTTTGACCGGGGCGCTCTACCAAGAATCCTTGATTGCCGAAATCGGCATTTCGCCAGACGGAAATAACTACTCCTGCGGAATTGGCCAGTTCAACGTGCTCGGATGGTGCGGTTGGGCCAACTCGGTGAACGAGAACTTGAAAGCCAAACTGGGTTGGCCCGCGGAAGGCGTCAAGTGCGAAGTCTTGCAGAGAACGATGGTCGCGCCGTTTTACGAATTTGCGAAAGTAAAACTTGGCGGTGCACCCATCTATAAGATGGGCCCCCATCATTTCGCCGAAATCAAGTTCGAAGACGTGGTCTCCGGCTTCCCCGCGGCGAGTGAGTCGATTCAACGCACTCGTTTTCAGGCGATCAAATCCTTCGTCGATCACTGTTCCGATGCGACCTACGGAATTCGCGCGAAGGCACTGGAACTTTCAGACATCTATAGGCGCTACATCCCTGCGGGGATGAAAGAACAGGAGATTCTTCCGCACGGAGGACGCGCGATTCACCGTGGATGTCGGGATACGGGCTATGATCAAACCTATCCTCTCCATACGGGCTGGCTCCTCGCGGTCGCGAGCTACAATGCGGGACCGACGGCCGTTGACGTCATGGCTCACTACAATCGTTGGGACGCTGATCGAATGAAGAGAGCCTCAACCTTTGATGGATTTTCGCCCGCTCAGCTCGTGGAGAGTTTATTTTGGGGAGGCCGGTACAATCCGGCGACCGATCAGATCGAATTCACCACGAGGGCGGGTAAACAAATGACATGGACATGGTTTCGGGAGTGCGTCGTTCAAAGACATGTCGCCAGAATCGTGCAACACGTGCTTCTACCGAATGTAGCGGTGCCGATTGAGAGTCTGGAAGGCCTCTTCGGATGCGCGAAGAGCAAAATCGATCCGGAAACGGGCGCCGTGATTCAATCGGGAGTGCCGCCGCACCGTCAGGTTTCATCGGGGACTAAGTGAGTATTCAGCGCGCGACTCCCTCGCACCGGGCTTCGATGCACGCGAGGGTCGGTGGCATCATGAATTCGCAAGTCGACATGCCGCCTGAACTCTCAATCTGCTTGCGCTCAAGCTCCGTCATTTGATCCGCCAATTTTTGAATGCGTGCGACGTCACTCGATGACTTCGAAAAAACAAAATAGTGAGTGGGGCCACCGCAGGCTTTCGCGCCAGCAGGAATCGACTGGCAATCCGAATCCTCGCGGCAAGCGAGACCGATACTCTTCTCCGCCTCGATTTTGGTGAGAGCGACAACGTTTGCCGTGTTGGCGATGTCGTAAGAACCCGCATCAGGACCGTGGGATTGACCGCAGTTCTGAAAGACGAGGACGAGGGCAACAAAGGGGATGAGGAGGAGCCATTGCTTTTTCATCCCCTTCAGTATGCGCGAAAAAACAGCACAAAGAAAGGCCCCGCCCTCTGTCGAACTGCTAGACAGGATGGGTCCTCAACCTATTTGCTATTAGGTCAATTCAGAGATGAGGGTGACGAGCTTGATCCTATTGACGGGTTTAAAGAGGCACTCATCGAAACCGATTTCCTCAATATCCTCCGCGTTGACGAGTTTGGCTTCCGCCGTCACTCCGACGATGGGGCGTGTGTAGCCCGCATCGCGAAGCTGCTTCGTCGCGGATTGACCGTTTAGCACCGGCATGCAGAGATCCATCAAAACCACGTCGTGGTCGCCCGCGAGTGCTTGCTCGACGGCCTCAGCACCGTTCGTTGCGAAGTCAACCTCGCAGCCAAAGAGGTCAAGAACACGGTTGAGGAATTGGCGCGATTCAGAGTTGTCGTCGACGACTAAAACTTTTTTACCGCGAATCGAATTGAGTGATTCAAATGCAACTGTTCCCATGCGGGAGGGAATCTGCAAACTTCGAACCATTTCTGAATTGAAAATGAAGGGCGTATGGTGAGTGAAAGGTCCATCGGTTCCCCACGGAATCCGTGGGGAAGTCCGATTTTACCCCGAGGGGCCTCGGGAACTTAGTGATAAAGATCGCCGTAATCGCCCTCGTTGGAGGAGCCGTCATCGCGCGTGTACGGGTCGTCATTTACGGAATCAACGTTGTCTTCATTGTCGGGACGACCGTTATGGTCGTTGTCACGGTAGCAACCTTCTTCGTAGGTTTCGCAGGCGCCGTGGCTCGGTTCAACCGGCATCGTGTTGCCGAACGCGATTTGCGAGAATCCCCAAACAAAGATGAGGGCGGTGAGTACGAGGTAAATGCGTGTCATCTGATCTCCTTGATCGAACGTGAAACTGCATTCTTCATATTTGAATCTTGGCCGGGAGCAAACTGACATTACATGTAATGGAGGCGGCAAGAGTTGATCCGCTAATTATTGCAGAGGCGTCGGGGAACCAGGCTGATGACGCGGATGGCTACTTCGGGTTCACTCGCTCTTCGTCTCAATGTGAGTCGGTCGAGCAGTCATTGCTGGCCCGTGAGTTGGGTTGGCTTACAATGAGATGAAATGACAAAACAACTCGTCTCCCTCGCTGTTGCCGCGATCGCTCTCGTCGTCATCTATCAAAACGCCGGAACGGTCACGAGTAACGTCGTAAACCCGACTTACTCCTGGGACAAAGTAGAACCCGTGAAGGCGGCAGTGATCAGTCTCACCGACGGAGTCTTGACCGGTTGGGCGTTCAATAATCTGAATCCGAATGAAGCGGTCTCGATCCGAATTCTCATCGATCAGGTCGAGGTCGGAACCGTGCGCTCGGATCAAGCACTTGAGGTTCTCGATGCGGCAATTTGCGCGAACTGCGCACGAGGCTTTCAATTTCAGATGCCCTATCAATTTCAAGATAGCCTTCTTCACCGGGTTCAGTTGCTGTCACTCGACGGTGTCGTGCTCGCGGAATCTCATTTCGCCATCGGTGGGAACTCGGCCATGAATCTGACTGGAACCGCGGATGCGGAGTGGGTGCTCGGAAGCCAGTACAATGATCAGCTCACCTTGATGGGTGGCGACGATGAGGCCAAGGGTATGGATGGCGACGACACCATCTACGGAAACGAAGGCATCGACCGACTCTTCGGCAACAAGGGAAACGACACGATTTACGGCGGTAAAGATCATGACGCCATTTACGGCGGTGATGGAAACGATCTCCTCTCCGGGGATCTCGGCGATGATGTCGTGATCGGCGACAACGGAGATGACGTGCTCCACGGCGGCGTGGGGTACGACCAGCTCTACGGAAATTCCGGAAACGACGTGCTCAACGGTGGAAGCGAAGAAGACCACCTCTTCGGCGGAAAAGACAACGACACGCTCAACGGCGATGACGGCAATGACCAACTCTCCGGCGACCTCGGAGACGATATCCTGCGCGGCGGGAACGGCAATGACACCTACGTTTATGTCAACGGACATGGTCGTGACATCATCGAAGACGAATCAGGCGCGAACACTCTTCAGTGTTCGAACGTAAAAGGATCTCTTTCGGGAGACACGATCGTGTTTCCGGACGGCGGCAGCGTTCAACTTCGCGGCGCCACTCTCTCGACCACGAATTTTTCGAGCTGCTTGAACTGAGGAGTCGACGGATGAAGAAGCAGAGAATTTCAAGACGCGAATTCATGGTGATGGCGGGTGCGACGGCGTCATCTTCTTGGCTCCTCTCGGGCTGCACGGCATTTAAGCCCGGCTCCGCCCTTTCGCCGAAGAGTTCGACAACGGAGCTCGCGTCGATTTCGCAGGCCTCGCTTCAGGCGAAGAACTCGAATGTTCTTTTTATCTGCATCGATGATCTGAACGATTGGGTGAACGGGTTTAACGGTTACACCGGCAAGGTCCACACGCCGAACTTGGATCGACTCTCGAAGATGGGTGTGACATTTCAAAATGCGTACTGCGCGATTCCCTGGTGTGCGCCCTCGCGCGCTTCGACCCTGACGGGACTTGCGCCGAACCGCACGCGCTATTACGGCGAGCCCGCCGCCATAGGCGCTTACGATGCGTTCAAGGGCGTACAAACACTCCCGCAGTTTTTTCAGAGTCGCGGCTTCAAAACTTACGGCGGTGGAAAAGTCTTCCACGGACACTATGCATACGGCGCGAACGTCTCGGCGAAATGGGATACGTGCGGCCAAGAGCTTCTCGGGTGGAACGAGTACAAAACTTTTGTCGACGAGCCCCGTCCTTCGGGAACGACGACGAACACGGGTCTGCCAATTGCTCTTTCTCAGTTCGACTGGACGTCGGAGTTCATGCCGGCCGAGGAGGCGATGCCCGATACGATCATCGCCAACTGGGCCGCGAATATTCTCCGCCAGCCCGCCGGCGAAAAGTTTTTCTTGGCAGCTGGATTCTACCGCCCGCATTTGCCTTGGTACGCGCCGAAGAAATATTTCGACATGTATCCACTCGACCAAATTCAGATCCCAGCGCACCTTCTCGAGAATGACTTGAACGATGTTCCTCCGAAAGGGCACGAGATCGCTAATCCCGGAGGCGACCACGGCGTCGTTCTCGCTGGGGACCCCGTGGGTCTTACGAAATGGAAGCAGGGCGTGCAGGCGTACCTCGCGACGATCTCGTTCACCGACGCGTGCGTCGGGATTTTACTCGACGCTCTTCAGGCGGGACCGCACGCGAATAACACGACGATCGTGCTCTGGAGTGATAACGGGTTTCAGCTCGGCGAAAAACGCAGTTGGCGCAAGTTCAAGTTGTGGGAGAAGAGCGCGAGGGTTCCCCTCATCATCGCGACCCCGAGTCAGAAGAACGCCGGCCTGGTTTGCCGCAAACCTGTTTCGCTCATCGATATCTTCCCGACGCTCGCGGACCTTTGTTTTGAATCGGTGCCCACAAACTTGGATGGACACAGCCTGACGCCGCTCTTGGCGAATCCGAGCGCGCATTGGGGTTACGCCGCTCTGACAAGTTACTCGCAGGATAATCGAGGGGGAGCGCTCCACCGATCGGTGAGGACGGAAACCCACCGTTATATTCTTTACTCAGACGGGTCTGAAGAACTCTATGATCATAGAAACGATCCGAACGAGCTCAAGAATCTGCTTCACCCTGGAAACACGCAAATCTCCGCCGCGCGACCCATTGCGAATGCGTTAAAGGCGATGCTGCCAAAAGCCTGAAGCCTCACCCTTTAAGGAAGGGTGCAGGCGCAGTTCTGGAAGGCCACCGCGATGATGAATACGAAGAGATAAAGTCCACCGTCTCTCATACCCTCATCGTACTCCATGGCACTCACTCTCGGGGAGTGCCGGTCTCGTTATGAAACGGTATCCTCTTTTCAATCTCGATCATTTGGGTTGAAGCTCGACCGTCCGATCGGGTATTTCCTCGGGCATCAATTCTCTCGGAGGTCATTCCATGTTCGCAGTTTCGATTTCAACGGCACTTCTCGCGCTCGGCGTTTCGAATGCTTCTTTCGCCCAACAGTCTCAGCGTTTGACGCCTTACCAAGAATGCGTTCGCACTTGCCAGGCATTCTCGGATGGTCCCGGCTACGAACTTCGCGCTTGTGTTACTCGTTGCGAGTCGAAGAAGGCGGCGCCTGGCGCATCCTTCCGTGAAATGGAACAATACGCTCTCCGTTGCAAGTACGAGCCCTCGCTCTGCCAGTAAGTCTATCTAAACAGAATCCCGATGCCGAACAGAACAAAGATGGCGCAAGCGATGCGCCGGATGATGTTCATCGGCACTCGGGTGACGAGTTTTTCGCCGAAGAAGACGGCGACTCCATCGGCCACGAGCATTCCCATCGTGGTACCCATTGTAACCAACGTCAGCGATGAATAGCTTGCCCCGAGGGCAACCGTCGCAAGTTGAGTCTTATCTCCCATCTCCGCCAGGAAAAACATGATCGTCGTCGAAAGAAAGGCGCCGTAGACGTTGGTTTGCTCGAAGCTCTCGTCCTTGTCGGGGATCAGGATCCACGCGGCAAAACCTAAGAACGTTGCGGCTAAAATGTAGTTCAGCGTTTGGGGGCTGACGAGGCTCGCGAGCCAGACGCCAACATACGAGGCGAGGCCGTGGTTGAGAAGGGTGGCGACAAGTATGCCGGCCATAACGGCCCATGGCTTACGGTACCTTGATGCGAGCACGAGAGCGAGAAGCTGGGTTTTATCGCCCATCTCGCTGGCGAGAACGAGAAAGAATGAATTGAAGATTGCTTCCAAGTTTTATCCCCCTACGATGCAAACGGGTCGGGGGAACTTGGGTCGGATCAGCTCCGGCAAGACACACCACGGCCCGTCTATGGCCATAGTCAGTCTCGCCGAAGTTTCTCGGATCATCCTAGGAACTCTGAAGAGCCGGGGCTCATCGCCCCGTCTGTCGACTCTTCACCCACGCCGCGCGGGTGGCTACTCCCTAACAAGAGTTAAAAAGTTAACCTCGAGCGCGCGGGGTGGTCAACAGGTCTTCTTTGATGGTCTTGTTTGGCGGGCGCTTACTGCGTGAGTTGTTGTCCCGGTTCGTCGTGGCGCTGCTCGGAGATGCCGCCGAGCGCCTCGGCTGCTTGATCCTGATTGTAAATCGCGACATCACCGACGCTCACGATACCGACGAGCTTATTGTCGGCGCTCATGACGGGGATACGGCGCACTTGGCGCTCCGCCATCAAGCGGGCCACGTCTTCAACGGAATCGTCCTCGTGGCATGAGAGGAGATCGGCCGTCATCGCGTCTTCGACCGTGCATTCGTGCACGTCTTTATCCTCGGCGATAACTCGCACCGCGAGGTCACGGTCGGTGATCATGCCGACGACGTTATCGCCATCGACGACGGGAAGAACACCGAAGTCACCATCGCGCATTTGGCGGGCGGCTTCAACGATCGAGGCGTCGGGTTGAATCGTCTTAATTTGTTTATTCATGACTTCGCTTACGTTCACGAGTGCTCTCCTTGTGGATCTGTTTTTTGAACGCCCCTCGAGCGGGGTGTACACGGAGGGGAGTATAAAGGCAGGACCGCCGTGAAGTTTTTGGGAGTGGTGAAGCGAATGCGTGGAATTCATCAATCTCAGTTCGTGTTGAGGCAAAAAGGCATGCGGTCGGGGATCGTCACCCCTCCGGCAAAAGCTTCATGGCCCCTCAGGACGGTAAGCACGAGGTGAGTCGGTCGGCCGGGCACGTGGCTCGCATTGCGTTGGGAGGGTGCTATTGGGAGCCCTGAGAGGGCGCGGAAGGTGACAGTTATGAAGGGATTACTCACGGTCGCGGGAACGGTTGTTCTGGGAACCACGAATGCGACGGGCAAAGAGCGCTTCAACGCTCAACAGGTGATGATCGTAACACCTCGTACGGCCGAAGCCCTCGGTCTTTCGTATCAAAATCTCTTCGATGCCCTTTGTGCGGAAAAAGCTCTGCCACCCGGGAGTCCCATCCTGGTGCGCCTCGCGAGCGAACAGAAGCTTCCGGCCGTCTCGGGACCTGTCGTGCAAATTCCGCTCGAGAAAGTCGCGCCTCAGCCTGATCGCAATGCATTCATTCGATCCTAGTTCGGGACGAAGACTTAGTTAACGGGGTGAGAATACGTCGTGCGAGACACTCGACCTTCGATATACTTTCCTTCGTGGAAATACGGTTCCTACTTTTAGCTTTAGTTCTTGGGACGGTCTCGTTTTTAGGCGAAGACGCGCGTGCCACGTGTTCGAAGAAAGAATTCGTGCAACTGAGCGAGCCTGAATTGATCGATCGCCAGATGATGAGGTTTGCTTCGGCCGACTTCAACCTCGTGCGAACGTCGTCTTTTCACGTGCTCACCTTGGAGATGACCGTTCAGGGAAGAGTGGCTCTGTCGAGCCGACCGGCCACTTACCTGACTTTCGGTAAACTTTCACTGAATCCCGGGGCTGATTTCGAGATGCGTTTGCAGTCGCACCCGTCGAAAAACGAAACCCAAATCGTGATGAGATTTAAAGCTTCATCGGATCGCATGCGCGAATCTCTGCTTGCGCAGATGATCGACGTGATCGATCGCTCGGATGAGCTCGATATCGCGCTCCATGGACGTAACTTGCACATCCTCAATGCCGTCATCGAAGTCCGTTCGAGCGCTTGCGAGAAGTAATCAAAAAATTTTTAACTAGTGGAGTGGTCTCGAGATTCGTGATTTGACCGCGTCAATCAATGCGGCCTTCGTGATCGGTTTCGTTAAGTGAGCGTTGCAGCCGGCCTCGAGAGATCGTTCGGTTTCCTCTCGCATCGCGTGCGCGGTGAGTGCGAGAATGGGTTTTTCGAATCCCGAAGCCCTCAGTTCGCGAGTTGCCTGAATTCCGTCGACTTTCGGCATCTGCAAATCCATCAAGACGAGATCAAATTCGTGATCGCGGGCGAGGTCGATCGCTTCGGCCCCGTTGTTTGCGATTTCGACGATCGCGCCCGCACTCTTTAGGTAACGGGACATCAGCACTTGATTGTCAGGGACATCCTCTGCGAGCAGGATCCTGAAGCCGTCGAGAGTCGCTTGGCGGGGACTTTGGATTGCTGGCCGATTGATTTGAGAACCCTTGTGGGATTTTGTTTGGTTGAATTCAAACGGTGCGGCCGAAATGCGAGCGACAAAGACGCTTCCTTTTCCCGGTCGGCTGGATTTGAGTTCGAGGGTTCCTCCCAACTGCTCCGCCAATTTTCGAGAGAGAACGAGACCGAGCCCCGTGCCTCCGAATTTGCGGGTGATGGAGGCGTCAGCTTGCATGAAGGGTTGAAAGAGTTTGCTATGATCTTCTTCCGAAATACCAATTCCGGTGTCACTGACTTCAAAGAGGAGATCTCGATGACCGTCAGCCGCAAGGCGAAGAGCCACTTTTCCTTTAGGTGTGAACTTGACGGCGTTTCCTACGAGATTCATCAGGATCTGTCGAATTCGTGATGGATCCGAGCAGGCCGTGGCCGGCGTAGTCGGATCGACCTCCAATTTTAAATCGATTCCTCGGTGGACCGAGCTCAGCTGTAAGACGCTGATGACCTCAGTCGCGATTTCGGTGGGCGAAAAACGTGTCTTTTGAATGGTCAGCTTTCCCGCTTCGATTTTTGAGATATCGAGGACGTCGTCGATCAAGCGAAGGAGGGCGCGACCGCTGTTCTCGATTCGCGAGATCGCGTCTTTACGGTCGTCCTCGGAAAGTTGGGAATCCTTGAGGACTTCGGTGAAGCCCAGTACGGCCGTCATCGGGGTGCGGATCTCGTGGCTCATATTCGCGAGAAATGAGCTCTTCAAGTCGCTTGCGATTTCCGCGCGTTGGCGGGCCCGGCTCAATTCTTCGGTTAAAATTTTGTAGTCGTGTATGTCCGTGTTGGTCCCAAACCACTTGATGATTTGGCCGCTCTCGTCTCTGACGGGCACCGCTCGTCCTAAGTGCCAGCGGTAAATGCCATCGCTTGAGCGGCGAATGCGATACTCCATATGGTAGGGCTCGCCGGTCGACAGACAGGTGTTCCAAACGCGTCTTGTTTGAGCGTGGTCATCGGGATGAAAGATTTGAAGCCAGCCCCAACCCTTGGCCTCTTCAAACGTCATACCGCCGTAGTCGTAAAAGCGTTGATTGAAGTAATCCATGTCGCCTTCGGGATTCGCCGTCCAAACGATTTGAGGCATGGCATCGGCGAGGAGGCGAAAGTGGGCGTCACTTTTCTTAAGGGCTCGTTCGGTTTTTTTAAGTGAATTGACATTGTACGTGGCGCCTGCCCAACGAATGATTTTTCCATCGCGGTCGCGAACGGGCGAGCCGTGCACGACATGCCATTCGAATTTTCCGTCGGAGCGGCGCATGCGCAGCTCTTGCGCGACGGGTTGCCCAGAGCGAACGCAGTTGATCCAGTTGGCGAGAACCGTATCTCTTTCATCTGGGTGGAAGGTGTTGCGCCATTCGCCTTGCGCCAATGTGGTCTCGGGGTTCAGTCCGGTGTACTCAAACCAAAACCGGTTGAGAAAATCCACGTTCCCTTCGGGAGTCGCGCTCCAGAGCTGAACCGGAACCGCGTCCATGAACTCGCGAAGCTGGCGTTCGCTGTCGAGCAGGAGATTTTCGGTTTTCTTTTTCTCCGTGATATCGATGTTTGTGCCGATGACTCGCTCGGGCTGATCGTCCGCTCCGAAGTGAATCAAACCCGTCGATAGGATCCAGCGGATTTCGCCGTTGACGTGGAGGATGCGAAGTTCGTTTTGGAATGGTTCCCGCGTACTGAGAGCGATTTTGATCAAGGCCGAGTTTTGCTCGCGGTCATCCGGGTGCACGTGGGATCGGAATTCATCGAGCGATCCGGTCCTCTTGCTGACCGGAAATCCGAGATTGATTGCTGCTTGTTCAGAAAGAAGAACTTCACTTGAGCGAATGTCGATTTCCCAGATTCCGATTTTTCCCGAGCGGAGGGCGAGACTGAGCCGTTCTTCACTCTCGCGCAGCCTTTGCTCGGTTTCTTTTTGCTTCGTGAGATCGAGGATGGAGACGAAGACGCCGCGCACCTCTCCTCCCAACGCGCGATCGGGGATGTAGGTGACATGGAGGTTTCGCCAACCCGCACTTTGATACTCGAGTCGTATGTCGAAATTCACCAGTTCGCCGTCGAACGCACGTTCTAGATGGGGAAGTATATCGCGATAGGCTTTTTCACCTACGACTTCTAGAACGGTTTTTCCTATCACGTGTCCGTGAGCCGTTCCGAACCAATCCATATAAGCTTTATTGACGAAGCGGTAAACGAGTTGCTGATCGACGTAGGAGATCAAAGTCGGCTGAACATCCGTGATTGTCTGGAGTTGGTCGAGGACGGCTTCGAGCTTTTCGCGATCGCTGAGGACGATCTGTTTTTGCATCTCCGAAAACTCAGCTGCCGCGAGTGCGACTCCTGTATTCATGTTGTCGAGGATGAGGTCACGGGCCCGGGGAGTGAGGACCCCATGAGTCTCCAGAGTTTCGATGAGAATTTGCCTGAGAATTTTATATTCGAAGATCACTTGTTCGAGCGAGTAACCAGCAAAAACACTCCTGGCGCGAGCGTGGCGCTGCGTGTACTCATCGAAGCCGGTCGCTGTGCATTCGCCGATGTAGAGGCATTCGACGAGACTGTCGAGCAGGCCCGGCATTGAATCTCGAAGCATGTGGGAATCGAGAACCGCCGCACGGTGAAGCGAATGGCGCGTGAGAGTCTCCCAACGGGCCATGATCGACGATTTCTCGCGTGCGATGCAAATGGCTGCGGGGTGAAGGCTCGTGTCGGTCATGGTTGATTCATAACGCGTCTGCCTTCGTCATTGATCTAGACTCGGCGAAGAAGTTGCACAGTCTTCCTCAACTTTGGTCTCGTTCTGCGGCTCCGGTTCTCAAGTGTCCCGTCTAGCGCACCGTTGAAGAGAAAGGGGGCGGGCGTGAAGGTGAAAATTGAGCCGTTCGTTAACGGCTTCATGAACTCTTTGAAGGCGCAAATGGATGCTGTGGATCGCGAGATCTTTTCGTTAATCTTTTCCGCGCATCAAACATCGCGTTTCGCGAGCCCTGAAGAAAAAAATCCCGCGAAGGCCGCCTATTATTTCAGGTTCGGTGAAAGTCATCTCAATGTGCTCCTGCCGATTTGGTTACTGAACGGAAAACAAGCCACGAAGGCGGACCGGTTTCGCATCGCCTGCACCTTCGACCACTCATTTATCTTGGATACACGGGATTCGATTCTCTACGATCCCACGACCGAAATATTGCACATGCTCTTCGAGCTCAAGCCGCTCTGGCAATCGGCGGACTGGAAAGACGAAACGGCACTTCGCTTTCGCGACGAACTGATGGGCAAGAGATTGAAGGTTCACTGCTTCCATGAGCGCCTGGAGCATATGCCTGCACTCTACGAGAGATTCTGCCAATTCGTCATGCGCCAGCGGCTGAAGAATCGCCTGCCGCAACTTCGATTCGGACTTCAGCTTGCGGATGCTCAAAATGCCGCGGAGAGGGAAGGACGAAAACAAGAGCAATTGGTGGAGCTGGCCCTCGAGGAACTCTGGAGCCGCCATCAAGGTCGGTCGCAAGTCGCTTGAGGTCACTCCCTCATGCGGCTGAGTGTTGCGGCGACCGCACTGCCAATTTGATCGGAAGCCATCTTGAGGCGAGCGGACGAAGTCGACGCTAACGGTGAGATCAAAGAGACATTGAAGCCAGGACTTCTCCACCCCGGAAGAACTCGAAGGAGCTCGCCCGATTCCATCTCCCGTATGCAAAGGTAAGAGGGGACGAGTGCGACGCCGGCACCTGCCCCAGCCATCTTCAAAAGACTCGTCATTTGGTTTGAAACAATCCGCGGTCGGACGTTGAGTTGAGCCGATTCTTTTTTGGATTTCAAATACCACTTCGCACTTTCAGAAACCGCATTAATACTCAGGCAATCGTGCTGCTCAAGATCCTGAGGAGTGCGAATTTTTGGGTGAGACTTGAGGTAGGTCTCAGACGCAACGGCAATGAGGTGAATCTCGCCGAGCTTTTTCGCCTTCATTCGACTCTCACGAAGGGGGCCGATCCGCACCGCGAGATCAAAGCCGTCGCGAACGAGATCTACGATCTCATCCGTGTAGTGAAGTTCAAAGCTCAAACCGGGATGCTTTTGCGTGAGTCGCGCGATGGATGGAGCAATGACCTGGGAGCCGAGATCCTCGGGTGCGGTCAGCCGGATTTTACCCGTTAGCAAACTGTCGCTACCGTCGAGCGATTTCATCGCGTCCTCAATCTGCTGAATCGGACCGAGACACGTTTCGTAAAATGCGCGGCCCGCCGCCGTCAGGGTCAGACTCCGCGTGGTGCGCACCAAGAGCGTCGTGCCCGTCAACAATTCCAGGCGACTGACGGCTTTGCTGACGGTTGATTTCGGAAGGCCCAAGAGCTGCGCGGCCTTGGAAAAGCTCGTGAGCTGAACCACTTTGACAAAGATGCGCGTAAGATCGAGATCCATTCAATTGTTTCCTTTAAGAAACATTGTATTTCGATTTGTGCGTCTAATCAACAAAGCGAATCTGCGGCACATTAGTTTCATCAACGCTATTCAATCCGAGGGGAATCAAGATGAAACAGGAAACGATTTTGGTAGTAGGTGCGTCAGGAACGATCGGATCGGAACTCGTTCGACTCCTGAAAGCGGAAGGTCATAACGTCAGAGAAACGACGAGCCGTCGAGACCAAACAACGAAAGCGTATCTCGACGTGCGAACGGGAG